>JAHJDQ010000172.1 GCA_018812355.1 Nanobdellota archaeon
CTTCAAATATTTGGTCGGCTAGCAATACTTTTTTTCCTTTTCCACAATATCTTGTTGCACAAAGCACCATATTATTTTCTCCATTAGAAGGAATGTAAAAGTCAAATAGAGTATCATTTGGACAATATCCTGAAAATGGTTCAAGTGAGCAACCCAATACATTTTTTGATAATACTCCTTGAAAAGCACCTACATGTCCTTCAGCATGTTGAACTTTTTTCTTAGTTTTAGTGTTCCATCCATCAAGTTTGCTC
This sequence comes from Nanobdellota archaeon, assembly GCA_018812355.1. Taxonomy (GTDB): domain Archaea; phylum Nanobdellota; class Nanobdellia; order Woesearchaeales; family GW2011-AR9; genus JAHJDQ01. The sequence continues at coordinate 255 of JAHJDQ010000172.1, forward strand.
ATTGCTCTTTCAACAATTTCAACCAACTTTTCCCCTTGTAGTGTTTGTCCTAATTGTAGTGTTAATGTCATCGTCTCATTACCTCAGCTTCCATTACTACTTCAGCTACTGCCATCTTTTCCATTTCTTCATAAGATTCTTCATAAGATTCTTCAATTCTGGAATGCAAATTACTAACGTCTTCAATTCTTAATGGTTGATTGTATTCTACCATTTCTTCAAATGGAATGTTAGCAATATATCTTAATGCTTTTTGGTCTTCTGCGATAAGTTCTTTGTGGAATGGATATTCTGCAATCTTGTTTTTGGCTACTCGAAAAGTGATGTAACTAGTGGCGGCTCCAAGCGCCCCAGTAAATAAGCCGAAAATAAAATTATTACCTATTAAAAATCCACTTGCTATGACTACTCCAGTACCTGCAAGGACGCTACTTATGGCACCAATAGAAATTCCTTTCCCAACCTTAGCGTTATATTCTTTCACTCTTTGGGGTATAGAATCGTACCATTCTTGAATATCTTGTTCTACTGGTATCTGGTAAAGAGATAATCTCTTGACGCTTTGACCTAATGGATCCTCAGATAAAATTTCGGTTGTTTCATTTCCTCTTCGCGCATATAATACCTTGTAATCAATTGTACTGCCAATCGGATGAAAATCGTCCATGTATAATCTCTTACTGGGACTCCAGCACTTAACTTCTATCCTTTCAAAACCCATAGTTGTAAGCGCGTTATCTAGCATATAATTTTCATGGAAAGAGATTTCATCTTGACTTGCCAATTCTTCCAGCGTAGCTTTAGCAGTATCATGTTCTGCTTTAAGCATAGGTAATCGTGCATTTTCCCGATAATGAAGTTCTGGAGTCATTGTTCTTTCTCCAGATAATTTTCAATGGCACATTCTACCAGATGCGACTTGTTCCTGTAGGAATTACTCTGCCTAAGTTTTTCTCTCAGTCTTGCCAAAGTTTCCTCTTTCAGATAGACACTAACCGTTAGACCCATAGCTTCTATTAGGGACTATTAGTTATTTATAAGGTTTTCGCTGTGTCATCACTTTTTAGTAAGAAACTAATTTAATTCCTTCTCCACCACCATCCTAATAAACTCAGAAACAGACATTGTATCATTACAATGTTGCTCTAACTTCTTCCATAACTCATCTGAGATACTTATTGATCTACTTCTGTTTAGTTTTGAGCGTATCAATTAATTCCTCCAACTGTTCTTGCAACGGCTGTTTAATGAAAAGAAATGAACGGATATAACTTGCTACAGTAAGATAACCTGAACTGATAGTTCTGGCTTTTAGGATATTTACCTGTTCTTCTGTCATTCTGACTTTAAGCATCTTAGTCTTTTTCATAGCTTAACACCACAAAATTGTCTTTAACTTCAATAGAAATGTAAGGATGCCTTTTCAATCCGGAAATTACACTCCCACCCTTTTTAATAAAAGTAGGCCTGATAAAGTAACCTGGCTTATTATTACTAAGAATGTTGTTTATGTCAACCAGTTTAGAAAGGAGATCCCGATAATAAATTGTAGATGGAATCTTCTTTTTGATTTCTTTGATTTCTATTTCTTCCTTCTGCTGAAACATTTTTGCCAAGCGGACAAGGTAAGTTCTTTTCTCCAGCAGGATGATTGTTTTCATGGTTTGTTGAGAGACTAAATTTTACTTAAAGCTAATCTTGTAGAAAATCAACCAGAATTATGATTTTGTTTAGGTAGAGGGCTTGAGAGGTTAGTAAAATCAGTACTGCCTACCAAAAATCAACCGATTAGTTGATTTATTATACATTATTTACCCTAATTTTATATAATACCTTTACTAATTTACTTTAAATCCCAGAGGTGATAGGGGGCGTATCATGGAGACCTTGCTCTGGGGACCAAAGAAAGATTCACAACAACTGAAAGATTTTATTGTCAGAGTTCTTAGTGAGGTTTACCCCTTAACTGCAAAAC
>JAHJDQ010000173.1 GCA_018812355.1 Nanobdellota archaeon
AGAGCAAGGTATACTACTAAAGAGATAAAAGTTGCTAAAAATATCCTTAGTGAGAGGGGTTATGATTTGGATAAATTAGTTGGCTTTGGTACATTTAAAGAAGGATCTCTGGAAACTAATACTGGTGGGGGAACTCTTTTAAATTAATTTTTATTTATTATATTTATCCAACTTTCTTAATCAATGTAACCCAATCTTAATCATCAGCTACGTTATAAGTTTTCTTACAAATCATACAATCAAAATATAAGTACATCTTTCAAAAAACCAAAAGATTCTATAAATAACCCTACTTTTATTGTAAACATATAAATTTTAGCAAGGTTAAAATGTACATCCCAAGATTTTTTGGAAACTGAACTAATTTTAAATTAACTCACTTCTTCCTTCTATCCAATTCTCTTAACCAAGTTAAGCCAATCTTAATCATTAATTTGTTAAATTTGTCAGAAACTTTGTATGTTTTCTTATATAAATCATAATCAATTAAACCCATTCCCCGCATCGGAGTTAAAATCCGATCATAAAATTGCCGTTTGTTGTAAGAGATTCTCACTTCCTTATCCATGGGAGATCGACCTTTTTCTTTAATTACTGCTTCTCCATCGTGTAATCTAGTCGCAAAAATGCTCATCTCCGTCTTGCCTATTTCTCCACCATTGTCCCACATGTAATTGATCAACATTTTTCCGACAATTTCTTGCTGTTCAGTAGCGAAGATTACTTTGTAAATATCTTCAGAAAGATTAAACTGATCAAATAATATTACCATTAGTTATGAAAAGGTAACTTAATATATAAATGTTACTTATATGTATACTAGAGAAGATATAAAAATTAGACCAAAATGTTTATAAAAAGAGTACAGAACTAGACTTAAATCATGGGAAGAATTAAAACAACCTTCATTAAGAGAAAAACCAAAGAACTCCTTAAGATGCATGGAGAACATTTCACTACTGAATTTTCTAAAAATAAAGAGATTACTAATAAGTACACTGAAATCCAGAGTAAAAAACTGAGAAACATTGTTGCTGGGTACATGACTCGGCTAAAAAGACAAGAACATTAACCAATTAACTTTGGAGGTCTAGAAAATGAGTGATGACAACTCTGTTTTTATTGGCAACAAACCTTTTATGAATTACGTTACTAGTGTAGTGATGCAATTTACATCTAAAGGAGCGAGTGAAGTGATTGTCAAAGCAAGAGGAAAATTTATTTCTCGTGCTGTAGATGTAGTGGAAGTGTCCCGGAAAAGGTTTATGGAGAATTCTATTGATGTTAAAGATATTCAAATTAACAGCGAACAGTTTGAAAACAAGGAAGGCAAACAAGTACGCGTAAGCAACATCGAGATAACACTGATTAAAAAATAAATAAAAAAATAATTACTTTTTCTTTTTTCTTCTTTTAGGAGCTTTCTTCTTCACGGCCATTCTAGAAGCACCTTTAGCTTCGGCAGCTTTAAGAATTCTCTTAACTTCAGTCTCGGCCATTTTAGAAACTTTCTTACCATGCTTCTCGGCTTCTTTCTTGATCTTCATGACCATCTTCTTGCCTTCTGCATGACTAACTTTACCCTTCTTCATCAATTCCTTAGCTAACTTTTCGGCATGCTCCTGCGCATATGCAGCTAATCCTACTCCAATTAAAACACCTTTTTTCATTAAATCGACTTTCGCCATCTTTTTCACCTCTATTTTTTCAAAAAATTGAATATCATTTTAATATTACCAAATAATGTATGCCTAATCAACCACGCCCCCAAAACTGCTCCCGTAACAAAAATTGCTGAAGAAAGCAGGGGCCATTTATCAGTTTGCATAATCAATGATGAACCGACAATTAACGAAGCCACGATAAATCCTAAGGCAATATTTCCAGAAGATTTTTCCATTTCAGTAACTAACGCTTTTACTTCTTCATTACCTACATCTAAATTTATTTTGAATTTCTTTGCTTTTTCTAAAATTTGCATCGCCGTATCCGGAAAATTTTCGGCAAACTCTTTGTACTGGTAAAGTTTACTTTTTGTCCGATCTGCCGTTTCCTTAACAAAAAACTTGTAATCTAACAATTTTTTCAAGACATCTTTAGTTTCTTTATGAAAATCAAAATCAGGTTGGTAACGTAAGGCAATCCCTTCTACTGTGGCAATTGTTTTTCCATAAAGCACAAAATCAGTTGGGATCCTTATTCGATGTTTGTTAGCAATTTCAATCGTTTGCCTAATCAACGGACCAATCTGTAATTGTTCCATTGGTGTACATTGTAATTCTTCAAAAATATTCTTAACATCTTGATTAAATTCAGCGCCATCAAAACTTTCCGGCAGATCACTACTCGGATTCATTCTCAGCAACACTTTTATTGCTTTATCACTATCATTATTAATAAAAGACTGTAATAAATCTAAAGAATCTTTTTTTAACTTTTTATCGAAATGTCCCAAAATTCCAAAATCAATTAGGCCAATTTTTCCATCCTTCATAATCAACATATTTCCTGGATGCGGATCAGCATGAAAGAAGCCATCTACAAAAACTTGTTTTAAAGCAACATAATAACCATTCTTGATAATTCTTTTTAGATTAATTTTTTTCTTTTTAATCTCTTCAATATTATGTAAAGGAATCCCATCGAGAAATTCCATTACTAAAACTTTACTGGTTGAATAATTTTTATATATCTTCGGTATCTTTAGAATTTTACTACCAATAAAATTTTTAGCAATCTTTTGTGCATAGTAAGCTTCAATATTAAAATTAAGTTCTTTCACGGTCCATTTCTCAAATTCATGGACGACATCTTTCAGGCAAAATTTTCTTATTTCTTCCATATGATGTTCAAGTAAACCCACAATTTGGTACATAATCGAGATATCTTCTTCCACAATTTTTCTAATATTTGGACGTTGAACTTTTACTGCCACAGTTTGTTTACCGATTTTGGCTTTATAGACTTGGGCAATCGAAGCTGAAGCGATTGGTTTTTTGTCAAAAGAAGTAAAGACTTTGTTTAATGGGCTTCCTAACTCTTCCTCAATTATTTTTTTTGCTTCTGAAAAAGGAAACGCTGGTACATGGTCCTGCATCTTTTCAAATTCAGCAATAAATTTGTATGGAACTAAATCTGGTCGTAATGAAAGTAATTGACCAAATTTAATGAACGTCGGTCCAAGACGTTCAAAAGCTTGCCTTAATCTGATCGGATGAGATGTTTTTTTTTCTCGACTAATTCTTGCCTTTATTCTTTTATGAAAAGGCAAATGGTGTGTCATCATAATTTTAGTAATAAAATAGCCAAACTCTTCCTCGTAGAAAACGTGTAATATCTCTTTTAATCTTTTCCTTTGCTTCCTACTTCTAATTAGTTGATATAAACTCATTCTCGCCTCTTTTTTAGAATAATATTATTTAGTTATTTAAAGGTTATTGTTATAAAAAGGTTTCATCAATCCTTTAATCTCCTGAACATTTTTATATCTAGAAATCTTTAACCTTAACTTACCTGCTCCTCTAATCCCTTTCGTAAACGCTTGCGCATGAAATTTAATGTTCTTAAAATTAAGTTTATATTTCTCTGCTAATTTCAAATATTCAAAAAAATCTCCAATCTGTTCCTTCTGCTCTCTTTGCTTATACTTCCCAGTCCGATTATAATCGTTAATCTGTTTAAACAAATAAGGCCTGCCCACTGCCGCCCTTCCAATCATCACATAATCACAACCAGTTTCTTTTTTCATCCGTAAATAATCCTCTACTGAACGAACATCACCATTTCCCGTTACTGGAATCGAAACTGCTTGCTTAACTTTCTTAATCCAGCTCCAGTCAGCTTCCCCCGTGTAACCTTGCTTCTGTGTTCGGGCATGAACTGTAATCATTTTTGCTCCTGCTTCCTCACAGATTTGGGCAATCTCAACCACATTAATTTTCGATTTACGAATTCCTAACCTCATCTTAACTGTGATTGGATTCTTAACTGCAGAACTTAACGCTGTAATAATTTCTTTAACTTTGTTCGGTCTTTCTAAGAGAGCCGAACCACTTCCCTGCCTGATTATCTTAGCGGCCGGACAACCAAGATTAAAATCAAGTATCTCGCACTTATCTTCACAATATTTAGCTGCTTTGACTAAACTTTCTGTATTCTGTCCAAACAATTGAATCACTCTTGGCTTTTCTTCCGGAACTACATCAATCATTTTAATTGTTGCTTTATTTCCTCGTGCTAAAGCGTTAGCAGAAATCATTTCCGTAAAAGTTAACCCTGCCCCATATTTTTTGCATAATAATCTAAACGCAACATCAGTAATCCCGGCCATCGGAGCCATGATTAAATCTGATTTTAGTTTCGTAAACATTTTCTTATTTATTCCTGCTTTTGTTTTATTTGTTTGTTTTCACTAAATAGTAACGAAATCTTTATAAATATTCAGGTTATTTTAAACTCATGACCTTAACTTCAGTAATTATTCCTGCACAAAACGAAGAGAATTATATTCGCCGAACTCTTGAATCATATACTTGTCAAAATTTTAAAAGAGAAAAAGTTCCTTTTGAAATGGTTGTCGTAACGAACGGTTGCAATCCTGATGATGATACTGCCACCATTGCTGAAGACCTAGGAGCAAGAGTTATAAATTTAGAAGAAGGTAATGTTTCTAAGGCAAGAAATCGTGGTGTAACTGAGGCTAGTGGAGAAATCTTATTATTTAACGATGCTGATACTGTTGTTGCTTGTAATTATATCGAAAGAATAAATGAGGCAATTAAAAAAAGTTATGATTATGGTGTTGCTCGTGCTAAAGCTGACAAAATAAGTCCTAGCGCTTTAACTTATGCTTTAATGCTTAATTTTGGTAGTTTTGTTTTGAGAGAAGCTTGTGGAAATATGTTTGTAAAAAGAGATCCCTTTGAATCTGTGGGTGGATTCGCCGAAGAATTAAAGAAAGGCGAGGATACCGATTTAAGCATCAAACTTCGCGAAAGTGGTGGAAAATATACCTTTCTATGGAGAACATCTTTTAAATCATCTTCAAGAGCAGTTAGCTTTCGTCGTATTTTTAAAGATTCATTCTCCTATATCAAACTAAGATTAACAGGTGAAATTGAGGATCAATCCTAAACCTTTATAAATATAATCGCTTACGATTAGGTTAAAAAAACAGAATGTTTTTTAAAGAAGACCTATCTTTTTATCTTCATGCCTGTAAAGAAGAAAACAACTGCACCGAAAGAAAAGAAAACAACCACAAAAAGTCCTAAAAAAGCTTCTCCTAAAAAAAAATCCTCTCCTAAACTTAGTCTCATGGTCCAACCAGAAATAAATTTAGCTTTAGTTGGCCATGTTGACCATGGAAAAACAACTTTAACCGAACGTCTCTCTGGAAAATGGACCGATACTCATTCCGAAGAACTAAAACGAGGAATTACGATTCGTTTAGGCTACGCTGACTTTACAATCTATTACTGCAAAAAATGCGATTTTTACACAACCAAAGAAAAATGTTTGAAATGTAACGAAACTGCAATCCCATTAAGAAAAATATCTTTAGTTGATGCTCCTGGCCACGAATCGTTAATGGCAACAATGTTATCAGGAGCAGCTATTGTTGACGGCGCTCTGTTATTAATTGCCGCTAATGAAAAATGTCCACAGCCACAAACTAAAGAGCATTTGATGGCTTTACAGATTTCTGGTATTAAGAACATTATTGTTGTCCAGAACAAGATTGATCTTGTTGACCATGAAGAGGCTCTTAAAAATTATCAACAAATCAAAGAGTTCCTCTCCACAACTGACTATAAAGACGTTCCGATTATTCCGATGTCGGCACGATCTAATGTTAATGTCGATGTTTTGGTTAAAGTTATTCAAGAACAGATTCCCACTCCAAAAAGAGATTTAAAGAAAGATCCTTTAATGTTAGTAGCTAGATCTTTCGATATCAACAAACCGGGGATTAAAGCTGAAAAACTAGTTGGCGGTGTTTTAGGTGGAACGGTTAAACAAGGCCAGTTTAAAGTTGGCGATCAAATTGAAATTAATCCTGGTTATATGGTTGAAGAGAAAAATAAAAAAGTCTGGAAACCATTACATACAAAAATTACCCAAATTTTTTCTGGTGGTCAAGCTGTTAACGAAATTCTTCCCGGAGGGAGTATGGCTTTCTCAACTACTTTAGATCCGACAATTGTTAAATCAGATAGTTTAACCGGCTCCTTAGTTGGCTTGCCTGGAAAACTTCCTCCACTCCATTCCCAAATCAGTTTAGATACTAATTTGTTAGAAAGGGTTGTCGGAACAAAAGAGGAAACGGAAGTTAAACCTTTAGCCAAGAAAGAAATTCTCATGCTTAACGTCAACTCTGCTGCAACTGTCGGAGTAGTGCTTGATCCTAGTAAAAAGAATACTACTTGTATCTTAAAGAAACCGATTGCTGCTAGTCCTGGCGATAGAATTACAATTTCACGAAGAGTCGGGGACAGGTTTAGATTGATTGGTTATGGCATCTTGAAATAAATAGAATATTTCTAAAATTTATATTCTTTACCTGGCTGTGCCAGAATTATCTTCACTTTTTCCTGTTTAATTCTCTGTTTCACTTTCTGAAGATCTTTTTTTCGGAAAGCTCTTTGCAGATGAGTTAAAGCTAAACATTTAATTTCATTTCTTTTCGCCATCGCAATTAACTTAGTTACTGAAGAATGTCCTAAAACACTTTTCTGAAATAAATATGATTCATGAATTACTAAATCTGCTTGATGATATAACTGTTCTGTTTTATTGGTAAAATCACCATCGCCACTATAACATACTTTCTGTTTACCATCATCAACTTTTATTGCTAAATTGTAAGCAGTATGTCTAGTTGGCGCGAAAGATAATTTTAATTCCTTAAAATTAATTGTCTGTCCTGACTTCACTTCAATAAAGTTGATTTTAAACTTAAATTTCTTTGGAAAACCAGGATAACCAATCTCTAACAATTTTATAATCACTTTTTTCAAACCCTTTTGACAAATAATCGTTAAGGGTTTGCTTCTTTTTTCTTCCCACATTCTTGTTAATAATGGACAAATCCCAAAATAATGATCAGCATGTCGATGACTGATATAGACTGCATCTAAGAAAGATTGGTTAGAATTATATTTCCATAATTGTACCGGAACAGAGTAACCACAGTCTAAAAGCAGTTTAGTCTTGGAAAGAATTAAGTGTGCATTGTTTGGATTATTCTCATCAAACGCTTCTCCTACTCCTAAAAAAACTACTCTCATTACATTAACAAATATTTAAAGTTATAAAAAGCTAACGTTTTATCTTGAACAGCAACCTTTTTATAACTTCAATTTATCTTGATAACATGGAAATATTTTGGAATCGAATCATTGAACAATTCAGAGAGAAGAGAAGTAAACAACTTCAACCTTTAGCTAAATTTTTATTAAAAATTCATCTTACTGCCAATAGAATAACTTTATTCTCTTTAATTATGGGTTTTTTCTCTGCTTATTTCCTTTTTGATAATTATTTTCTCTTTCTTATTTTTGGATTATTACACTTAATCGGCGATGGTCTTGACGGAATCGTGGCGAGGCTAGGAAAGCCAACTAAATATGGAAATTATTTCGATTTTCTTAGTGACAGAATTATTGTGATTATTTTTTTAGTTAAAATTGGTCTTTATTTAGACGATTATTATGTCTTTGTCGCTTTAGCTTTATTGATCATCACCCAAAGTATTAATCTTCTTTCACGGTTAAAATATCAATCTGCATATTCTCGTACAGTTGTTTTTATCGCTTTAATCTTAAACCTGCCTCTAGCGGCTTATTTAGCTGCCGGAGCAATCTCCCTTTATTCTTTAACTTTACAGTTTAAATATTGGCTAGAAAAGAGATTATAACTCTTCTGCAGTAATGAGTAATAATTTTAAACTCTTACTTCTTTCTGAGCTTATGGTAAAACTAATCAGTTACAATATTGAATATTGTGAAGGGATGGAAGGACAGTGGTGGGCTTACTTTAAATTCTGGCGTATCTTCTCTCCTCCTAAAAATGTTGAGCAAGAAATGGTTAAACAGCTGAAACGGCTTAAACCAGACATTCTTACTTTAATTGAAGTTGATACCGGCTCCTTAAGAAATCGCCGAAAAGATGAAGTAAGATTAATCGAAAAAGAACTAGGGATGAAGTCTTTTGTTGAAAAAGTAAAATATCCTCTCAATGGTTGGTTAAAAATGTTTCATCATCTTCCTATTCTAAACAAACAAGCTAATGCAATCATTTCTAAATATCAATTTGAAAGTATTAAATATCATGTCTTTCATGAAGGCACAAAACGGATGATTATTGAGGCAACAGTTAACTGCCCCAAAAAAGTAACTTTACTGGCTGCTCACCTTGCTTTAGGTGGAAAAACACGAGCCCAGCAAATTAAAGAATTGGTTAAGATTGTTAACAATATCAAAAATCCGGTTATCTTAATGGGTGATTTTAACACTTTTCATGGCGAAGCGGAAATTAAAGAACTGTTAACAAAATCTCATCTTAAAGACAAGATTGCTCTAGATAAAGAATCAATTCCTTTTACTGAACCAGCCTGGCATCCTTCTCGTAGATTGGATTATATTCTCACTTCTCCTCAAATCCTAGTCAGAAAATATTCTGTTCTAAACTTTCACTTTTCAGATCATCTTCCTTTAATGATTGAATTCTTTGTTAAACAAAATAAAAAAAGAAACTCATCAAAAAATACTAAAAAAGTTAAAACAAAAGTGAGGTCAAAAAAATGAATAAAATAATCCTAGCCATTCTCTTTGCCGGGTTCGGCGCCCAATTGGTTAAATTAATCATCTACTGGTTTAAACACAAAAAATTAACCTGGCACGATCTTGTTGTTACGGGAGGAATGCCCTCTTCACATTCTGCTTTTGTTGTTTCTTTAGCCACGATTATCTATTTAGTTGAAGGCACTACAGCTGCTTTTGCAATTAGCTTAGTATTTGCTATGGTTGTGATCAGAGATGCTTTTGGTGTCAGAAGAAGTGTTGGTAATGAAGGCAAGCAAATTGAAAAATTACTTAAACTAAATAAAATCAAATCAAAATTCCATTACGCGATGGGCCATACCCCTAAACAAGTTTTAGTTGGCTCGATAATTGGCTTTGTTATTGCATTCGGAGTTTACTTTTTTCTTTAAATTCTTTTAAAGATTCCCACCCTGTTGTAATCCCCATAATCTTTGATATAGTCCGCCTTTTTTATTGGTTAATTCACGATGACTACCTTTCTCGACAATCTTACCTTGATCCAAAACAACAATTGTGTTGGCTTTCATAATTGTCGATAAACGATGCGCAATCATAATTGTCGTACGACCTTTCATCAACTTTTCAAGATCTCTTTGAATTTCTTTTTCCGTAGCTGAATCTAAGGCAGAAGTCGCTTCATCTAAAACTAGGATTTTCTTATCTGCTAATATCGCCCGGGCAATACTAACCCTTTGTTTCTCTCCACCACTTAATTTAACTCCTCGCTCACCAACAATCGTTCTTTCTCCATAAGGTAAATTTGCCATCAGTTTATCCAACTGCGCAAACTTCATCGCTTTCCAAACATCTTTTTTATCCGCTTTCGGATTAGCATAAGCAATGTTAAAATAAATTGTGTTGTCAAATAAAATTGGTTCCTGCGTGACAATACTCATACTATTACGTAAAGATTCTTGCGTAACTTGACCAATATCTTGTCCGTCAATTGTAATCTTACCTTCATCAAGATCAAATAACCTGTACAATAATTTTACTACTGTCGATTTTCCTCCTCCGGACGGTCCAACGAGGGCTACTTTTGTATTAGGTTTGATTTTTAGATCAAAATCTTTGAGGACCGTGTCTAACTCTTTTCCTCTTTTAATACTAGCCTCGTTTTTCGGATAAGTAAAATAAACATGCTCAAAATTAATCTCACCTTCTTTAATCTTGATAGTTTTAGCGTTAGGAAGATTAAGCACTTCTTTTTCAACTTTAAACATCTCTAATAAAGCGGAAACGTCAACACTACTTCTGATAAACATTCGGTAGCCGTGCATCATGTTAAACAAATAAGGTAGTAATTTAAACAAAGCAGAATAAATTAAAGCAATCGTTCCAAGAGTTATTCTTCCTTCTACAAAACTATTAAATGTAAAGTAAAATATTGCTACAATACCAACAGCAATAATGAACGTTTGGATCATGACGTACCAAGAAAAATAGTCCCAAAACTTGATTCTCGCTTTCCGTAGCGAATTAGAAATGCTCGCAAAATAACTTTGTGTTCTTTTCTCTTTACCAAAATAAATTACCGTTTCAATGTTCGTAAAAACATCTCCTACATTTTGTTTCAATAAATCTTCTTGATAATTGGCTTCATTCTGCGGTTTTCTTTGTTTTTCTGTAATGTAAATCCCGATGATGATAAACAAGACAATCATAATTCCAAGAATCATTGCCGTAATCTTATCAAAATAAACAATCACGCCAATGGAAAGAGCAATCCTAAAAATTGTTGGAATAAAATGAAACATGAACGCATCTAACATCGTTTCAATTTTACTCACTCCTCTTGTTAATTGTGAGATAATCGAACCAGTTTTTTTATTAAGATGAAAACGGTAAGATCTCGTCATGATATGCCAGAAAGAATCTTTCTCTAAATTACTCATTAAATCCCCTTCCAGACGATTAAATAATTTAATTCTGATAAAATAAAATATAGGCGCTAAAATTCCTCGCAGAACGAAATACACTCCTAGTAAAAGCATGACAAACTGTAAAAACTGTTCTTTGCTCACTTCTCCCAGATTAAACTCGGTTGCTTTATCAATCAAAAACTTGAACACAAAATTATCTGTAAAAGAAATAATTTCAATCGCTAACAATAATAATACAATTGCTAACATTACACCTTTACTACTACGTAAATAGCTCCACATAACTTTAAGATTGTACTTATGACTAACATCATATCTTTTCAAATATTCTTCTTTCACCATCTTTTTTTATCTAATAACTCTTTATAATATAAATAATTA
>JAHJDQ010000022.1 GCA_018812355.1 Nanobdellota archaeon
AATGTTAGGGATTGCTAAGTCAAGAGGTTTATTAATTCCGCAGCAACCAGAACTGACGATTGTTGATAATACAATTAATCTTAACCAACTTTCTTTAGAACAAAAGATTGCTCAGATGGTCGTTGTCCTAGGCGTACAATATTATTCTACTCCATTAAAGAAAATGCAGTTAGGGGGGATTCATCTGCATGCGATGCAAGCAGAAGAGCAGTTTAAGAATATTGTTGATCATTTTCAAGAAGGAATGACGATTCCTTTCTTTGTTACAGTGGATTTAGAAGGTTGTGTTAATCCATTTGCTAATTATATTGAATTTCCTGCTGTCAGTGAAATTTCTGAGTTAGGAGATGCTTTTGAGAAAGGCAAAAATGAAGGTAAATTTCTTAAAAATATTGGGGTAAGTATTGATTTTGCTCCTGTAGTTGATTTAAACGATGAAATCTGGGACTGCCGCAGTTTTCCAGGAGATCATGAACAAGTAACGGAATTAGCAAATGCTTACATTTTAGGGATGCAGGATGAAGGAGTAATTGCCACGGCCAAACATTATCCTGGAAAGACGTTAGTGATTAAAGATCCGCACAAGTATTTAGCGGCAGCAGAGATTACTGATGAAGACTTATATCCTTATCAACAATTGATTGAGAAAGATTCAGCCAAAGCAATTATGGTTAGTCATCTGATTACGTATGGAAAAGTTAATTCTGAGGGCAAGCCTTCTGACGCTTCGGAAAGAATTATTTCTGGGTTAAGAGAAGGTTATAATGGTTTAATTATCAGTGATGAGATTAATATGCTTGGGATGAAAGACTTTTTTGGAACAATGGACGAGATGTACTTAGAAGTGTTTAAAGCTGGTCCGGATGTAGTCTTGAACTTTCATAAAGATCCCAATGAAATCCAGCACATGATTGAGGTTATTGCGGAAGCGGTTAGAGAAGGCGAGATTGATGAAGATCAGATTGATGCTTCAGTGAAAAGAGTTCTGGAAGCGAAAGGGTTTAAGGTTCAATGATCTTGCTCTGTAATAAATTCTCGCCGTCTTTAAATTCTTGACATTGTTCTGGTAAGTCAGTAAACTGATTACAAATTGCTTCCATTAATTCTTCTACTGCTTGATGGTCCTGGAAGACTTGATCTTCAACAACAACAGAAGGAAATTGTTTAATTCCATGCGAACTTAATAAAATGCCAATCATCGGCTCTTGTTTAAAAGCAGAATTGAATGAAAAGACCATGATTTTTTCTTTAAACAATTTTTTGAGGTAGTCAAGAATATCTCCTTGGGTATCGTGGGCACTTTCATCATAGAAATAAATGATTTTTACACTATCTTTAGCACATTTTTGGTCGACTTCCTGACTTAATAACATAAATTGAATTTCCGTGAGAAAGTAATCTTGCAGTTGCAGATTAAACTCATCTTGGTTAAAGACAGATCTTTTTTCATAGTTAATTAGTTCGGCCATTTTTTTACCCAAATCATTGATATTGTTTTCTAGAATTTGGTTTAAAGTATTACAGTCAGCTAACCCAGAGTCAATATAATTCTGTTGCAGTTGTAAACTACGGAGATTAACTTTCTCACTGAGAATGACTTGTTCAGAATAGCCTAAACGGACATCTTCAATCCAGATGCCGATGGTAATGCCGCCGGCAAAGATTATTAGAGTAAGGATGAAAGCAATCAAGTATTTTTTGACACTGACTTTACGTTGCATTTTAGGTTTTGAGAATTAGTTATTTATATAATTTATGAGTTTTAATGTTTAGTTAACAATCTCATGACCAAAAGTTCTTCTTTTTTCTAATGAACATGTAAGCAATATAAACCCAAACGGTGGTTAAGAACAAAGAATAGACCAATAAATATGTTGTTACAGAAAGCCAAGTTCTTCCATAGCGAGTAATTTTTTCTTTAACTAACTGAAATGATTTGTACATTACAAACAAGCTTAAGATAATTAAAGTTAAAGCAATCGCTAATCTGAAATAAGGAAGGTTAAGCAGGTTAATTGTCGGAGAGTAATTCTTAAGCAAAGTGATGATATCAAAATTGATATCCTTTAAAGCGATAAAGCCATAATATAACCTTATTGCTAAAGCTTGCACTAAAGCAAAAGTAAGCACAATTGCAATCACACCAGAAGCAATAATTGTGGGCATCCTGACCATCCCAAAATCGCCGTAGTTCTTGTTAAAAATCAATTTTTTATACTGTAAAGTATTGTCAACTGAACCTTTATACCATCTTACTCTTTGCTTGAACAAAGCTTTCCAAGTAGAAGGAGGAGTAGTCTCAACAATAGCATCGAAGGTTTGCAGAATTTTGTAATGATATTTCTGCAACCGGATCGCTAATTCTAGATCTTCAGTAATTGTCTCTTCATCGTAACCGCCTAAATCCTGGATTGTTTTTGTTCGGTAAATACTAAAGGGGCCAGGAGTAACGTGAATACAGTGCAGTTTTGCGTTCAGTAAACGGTAAAACATGTTAATAATATATTCTGTCCACTGTACTTTTTGTAACATATTTTTTGGTCGCTTAATTTTTAATAAAGGACAAACCGCACCAACTTCTTGATCTTGAAAAAGAGGAAGCATTTCTGGCAAAGCGTTAGGATGGACATAAGAATCCGCATCCAGACAAGCAAAAAATTCTCCTCTAGCCACTTTTAAGCCAGAATTCATCGCCTTACCCTTACCACCATTGGCTTGATTAATAAGAATAATGTTATCTTGTGGATATTCAGTAATCAGTTGTTCGACAATTTGTTTAGTTTGATCAGTAGAGCCATCATTGACAACAATAATTTCTCTTTTATCTTGCGGATAGTCAAGATTGATTAAAGAAAGAATAGTTTCTCTGATAGACTTTTCTTCATTATAAGCAGGGACAATCGTGGTGAAGAAAGGATGATTTTTTAGTTTATTTTTGTTTGTTTGTTCATCTTTAGAAAATAAAACGAGTAGCCAGAAAATAGAGAGAAATAAGAGTAAGAAATAGGTAGCGATTAGTACTACATCCAGGAAAGTTACTATCATTCTTTTTTTTACGCTCGAAAGCGTAAGACCTTCTTTTGTTAATTAATTCTGGTTTACTGATTTAAACACCCAGACCTCAGTTCCTTCAGAGGAATAAAACAATTTAAATCTTTCGTTTTGTAATAGGAACAATAAACCATGTTCCTCGGAAAGTTGAGCTTTCATTTTTGGAGTAAGATAAATCAAGGAAATTTTGTTTTTTTCCAACAAGGGAAACAAATCTTGAATATAAGCGGCTTCGAAAATCTGCTTAGTTTGTTCTTCTCGCCATTTGTTTTTGGTGTCTAAATTATAAAAAGGTTCTCTTTGCGCAAAATAACTAATATAATAGCTATTTTCGGGAGAAGAAAAAACAATCGCTTCATTAGGCATGTTACGATTGATCCAAGTAAGCACATCAACTTCGTCAGCAGTAGGGCTATTTAAAGAAACTCTGTTAAGGAAAGTTAAAGTGGAAAAGATTAATCCTAAAATGATCAGCAGAATGGTAAATTTTTTTAGGGTAACGAGAAGCCATTCTCGTTCTAAAAGTTTAATGAAACCAATCGCGGCAAAGATAGTGATTAAAATACTAAGGTAAAAAATGGTTTGGGTATTGTAAATATAAGCGATAATTAGTGGGGGAAGAAAAATGTAAGCAAGGTAAAAGTTTTTTCTTTTCCAAGTAACCGTTAAACCAATTACAGCTAAAATAATCAGGAAGAAACCGATCCCGGCTGCCCCGCCAAAATCAGAGATTAAATCTGCTAAGGATTGTTGTAAGTGAAAAGGGCCGTAAACTAAAGGAGTATGGAAAAGTAATCTTTTCAAAATTAAGAAAATCAAGGCAGGAAGAATGAGCCAAGGTAATGCCAAAGGTTTCTTTTTAATCTTAAAATGGATTATAATTAAAATTGTTAACAACAAAAAAGTGCTGATGAGATCGAAACAGGCAGCGAGAACTAACGGAATAATAGAAAAGTATTTGTTTTTTTGACCTTTGTTGAGTAAATATAGTCCTAAGGCAAGAAGAAAGATGAAAAGAGCATAAGTGGAAAGGGTGATATAAGTAAAGATAAAAGCAGGGGTAAGCAACAGAAAAGTAAAGAAGAAGAAAATTAAACGAGAAGAAATCTTTTTTGTTTTACTTAAAGAAAAAATTAAGAAAATGGTTAAAAACGCAAGTGCCAGAGGAAGTAAGAACTGAGTTTGTTCCGGGAGAAAGGAAAGTAAAAAAGGCAAGGGATTATTAAAAAATTGTTTTGGTTCTAGTTGTTTAGATAAAGTGAGGTGGTAATAACTTTCTTCTCCTATAATCAAAGGTTTCTGATGAAGGTAATTAATCAGTAAAGGAGTGAGCAGCAGAATGAGCAGGAGGACAATTAAAACATTCTTTTTATGTTTGATGAAGAAGTCAAAGTACTGATTTTCAGGTTGTTTTGATTTCATTGTGTTTCTGATAAACTACATTTAACTTTATAGATTTTTGTTTCCTGACTATAAACTTGTTCAAAACATTCTCGGGATAAGTAAGGAAATTCAGCAAGGTTATATTTACGTTGGGCATGGGGAGTAAGGACAAGATAATTAATTTTGTATTGATCAAATAAACCTAAAGCCTGAGTTTGGAAACTAGTTTTAAAAAGTAATTCTAAATCAGCGAACCTTTGGTCGACATCTTCGATTAAAGCAAACTGTTTATCAATCATGTTTCTTCGTTGGCTATAATAAGTGATTAAGTGGCCTTCTTCTAATAAGGCGAACACGCCTGAATTTTTGGGAGTGTTCTCTTGCAGCCATTGGAACGCTTCAATTTCTTGATCAACGGGAGTGTTTTGGGTTAAAGCAGTGCTCGCGGCGGGAATAATCATCGTGATGATAAGAAGAATGATAACAATAAGAGCAAGATATTTCTGCAGTTTCATTGTTTTGAATTTTTTAACGAAAATTAGTGTGTCTTGATAGAATAATGAGAAGAGAATAGCGAGAATAATACCAAAAAAACTTAACGAAACGCTAAATTCAATTAATCTGAGCCAGGTTAAAATAGTAGTGGAGATAACAAAACTAATCAGCAAGAAAGCTTTCGCTCTCTTTTGTTGGAAAAGGGAACGGTAAACAACAAAAATACCAGCGAGGAAGGGAATTAAACTCACCAAAATTATTGCTTCCGGAAGGGTCATTTTAGGAAAATACTGAGTAACAATTTCTGTAGGAATATTTTGCCAAATAAAAGTAATACCCTCTTCTAAAAGGAGATTTTTGAAAAAAATGAACTGGGCCCAGAGAAAAAAGAATAAGGAAAATAAAATTAATTCTAATTCCGCTCGATTAATATTTTTATGTTCAATTTTAGCTAAGAGGAGGTAAATGAAAAAGCCAATAATAAGGAGAACAGTTTCTGGACTAGTGAAAGAGAGGAAAAGAAAAGTGATGATGTAAAGATAAAGGTATTTTTTTTGGTTAATATTAAGAAAAGCATAAACGGTTAGAAAAAGTAAGGGTAGAAAGAGTGTGGTGGGAGTGAAGGAGTTAGTGTTGTAAAGTACGGGGAGTAAACCAGCAATTAAAGCAGAAAATAAAGAAGCGTTATCATTATTAGTTATCTTTTTACTAATTAGAAAAACGATGATAGTTAAGGAAGCTAAGAGAAGGTTGGGCAGGATTTTAGCGACTAACTCTAAAGGTAGGAAGAGATTGAAAAGAGCAGCAAAGTAATGAAAGAAGGGAAGAAATCTTAAGGTTCTTTCGCCATAAGAAAGGTCGTCTTGGTATAAAGGTAAGCCTGTTTCGGTAATCTGTTCAACATGTCTCATGTGGTAGTAAGATTCGTAGGTTAAATTAGGTACAGTGAAGGCTAACAGAAGTCTAAGAGCTAAAGTGAGCAGAAAAATAGCGATTAAGAGGTACTTAGTTTTCTTTTGCATCTTTTTGCAGAAAGGTGGTTATTTTTTATAAATCTAGTTGTTTATGATTAGAAATCTTTATATTAGAAAGGGTGGTGGAGAATTTATGACCAAAATATCTACTGGGGCTTTATTTTTGGATAACTTTCTGAAGGGAGGTTATGAAAAAGATATTATCACTACTATTTATGGTCCTTCTGGTAGTGGGAAAACTAATTTATGTTTATTAGCGGCAGTTAATATTGTTTCTTCAGGCAAGAAAGTGATTATTATTGATACAGAAGGAGGGATTGCCGTAGAGAGGATTAGGCAGATTAGTGGCGAGGAGGTTTTGCAAAATATTATTTTTTTTAATCCCTTAAATTTTGCGGAGCAGAAAGATGTCTTTGCCACGTTGAAAGGAATGATTAATGAACAAGTTGGATTAATTGTAGTGGATTCGATTTCAATGTTATATCGGTTAGAATTAGGGCAATCAGATGATGTGTTCGATGTTAATTCTGCTTTAGGAAAACAAATTGCTTGTTTAGTAGAAATTGCTCGTCGGAAACGTATTCCGGTCTTGATTACCAATCAAGTCTATGCGGATTTTAAGAATAAGGATAAAGTTAAGATGGTCGGCGGAGACTTGTTAAAGTATGGTTCGAAATGTTTGATTGAGTTGATGAATCTTTCTAATTCTCGCGGTTTAGTGTTGAGGAAACATCGGCATCTGCCGGAAGGAATGGAATGTAATTTTAAGATTATCCAGAAAGGAATTGAAGAGGTTAAGTAGCGAAACATTTATATTTGTTAATTTTTTACTTTTTTGGGATGGAATTAGAAAAAAGAGTAGGACCAAATCTTTGTAATTCTTGGGATAGTTATTTTTTGCGGGAAAGTTTGGAAAAACAAGATGAATTAGATCCTAGTTCAATTGAATATAAAGAAATTTTCTGTCAAGTTGGAGTAGATTTTAAAACTAATCGTCCTAAGTACAAAATGTATAAAATTGGTGTGTTGGAATATAGGGAGTAAACTTTATTAATACGGTTTCTTTTCAATATAAAGTGGAAAGCGCAATGAATGAAGTGAACACCAGCCTCATTATGAGGAACGGATGTAACTGCTGAGCGCCCATAAACCTTAATGATGAAAATAACTAAATTTGCACAATCTTGTGTTTTAATTGAAACAAAAGGAAAAAGAATTCTTGTCGATCCCGGGTATTTACAGTTAGAAGAATCTTTTGCCTCTTGGACAGATATTGATTTGATCTTGGTAACTCATAAACATGGTGATCATTGTCATCCTGAATCAATTAAAAAAATAATGGAAAGAGATCAAGCTAAGTTTTATACCTCTCAAGAAGTGGCTGATGCTTATCCAGAATTAAGTCCAGAGATTGTAAAAGAAGGAAAAATATTTGATTTTGAAGGAATTAAAGTTGAAGTAGTTAAAGCTGTACATGGTTATATTCCTGCTTTTAAGAAAAACCCAGAAAATTATATTCATGAGAATGTTGGTTATATTATTGATGATGGAGATAAAAAAATTTATTTTACAAGTGATATAATTCTTTTTGATAATGATTACAAGAGTGATATTGTTTTTGTGCCCGTTTGTAATCATGGTGTGGTTATGGGAGCGTATGAAGCGGCCTTATTTGCTAAAGAAACAGGAGCAAGTTTAGTTATTCCTTATCATTATGATAATCCAAGATATCCTACAGATCTAAATAAAGTAGAAGAAGAGTTCAAGAAACAAGAGTTGGGTTACAAAATTCTTAATATTCAAGAAAGTATTGAGGTTTGATCTAACCAAAGAACTGTTCCTCTCCGTCGTCTTCCTCTTCGATACGAACTTTCTCAATCGCTTGTAAGAAGTCATCTTGAGTAACATAATCACGGTTTTCTCGAATCGCAAAATAACCAGCTTCTGTACAGACTGCTCTTATCTCTGCGCCTGAAAAATCAACCATTTCCGAAACTAATTCTTTAATCTTAACTTTCTGCAAATTCATCCGTCGCGTATGCACTTTCAGAATTTCGCGGACACCTTCTTGATCAGGCAGGCCAACTTCAATCAATCTATCTAATCGGCCTGGACGGATTACGGCACTATCTAAAATATCAATACGATTAGTTGCACCAATAATTTTCACATCACCTAAATGTTCAAAACCATCCAATTCTGCTAATAATTGCATAAAAGTCCGATTAACTTCTCTTTCTCCAGAAGTGCCTGTTTCTAATCTTCTAGCAGCCAAAGCGTCAATTTCGTCAATGAAAACTATAGATGGAGCTTTCTTACGAGCCATACTAAAAATTTCTTTAACTAACTTTGCTCCTTCACCAATAAATTTCTGCACTAATTCTGAACCAACAACTTCAATAAAAGTTGCTTGTGTTGAATTAGCAACAGCTTTCGCCAATAAAGTTTTTCCTGTTCCAGGCGGACCGTGTAATAAGACTCCCTTCGGCGGATTAATACCTACTTTTTCAAAAAGGTGTGGTTTCTTAAGAGGAAGCTCAATTACTTCTATAATTTCGCGAATCTCGTCTTTTAGCCCACCAATCTCTTTCCAACTCTCAGTAGGCTTTTCGACAATGACAAACTTTTCCACATCAAAATTCGTAGCGAGGTTGATTTTTTCGACAACGTTTAATGATTTCTGTTCTACCAAAACAGTATCTTCTTTTTTTAGTTGAGCAATTTCTTTAGAAAAGTAACTGCAGAATTGGTTACCGTTAGGAAGTTTGATGACAGCTTTATTATTATTTAAAATAGAAACCACTTCTGCTACCAATAAAGAAGGTTTACGCATATTTTCCAGTTCTGAACTGGCTTGTTCAAACATGTGTTTTAAAGTTGTACTTTCTTCTTCAACTCTACGAAGATTTTGATAGATACTTTTATTTTCTGTTTCTAATTTAGTTAAAGCGGTAGTTAAATGTTTATACTTTGATTCTAAATCGTCTACTGCGAAAGTTTCCGAGTAGACAATATCATCTTTAGTGGTCATTTTAGGTTAAAATAAGCTAGTATTTTTTAAACTTTTACCATTTTTATTTTATTTTGTAAGAAAGCTCTTTCGACCGCCATTCCGGGAATACTTTTACGAGAAAGTTTGATGACAGCCTTTTTACTTGTTTTTGCTTGGACTAATAACTGTTCATCTTCATAAATTCCAATCTGGGTATCTTTCAATTCCTTTTCTAAGTAAATTAGGACATTCCTTTTATCAAGATCAATTTCAAAATTGATTTGTTTATCAGGTTTTTTAATTTGGATTTTACTTAATGGTAATACATCAATCTTTAATCCTAACTCTTGTTCGATTTTTTTAATCTCTTCTCCGTTCTTGCCAATTACTTTAGGAATAGTTTCATTCATTAAGTAAACCCTGATTTCATTATCACTAACAAATTGAACGACATTATTTTGATCGTACGTTTTGAAATAATCTCGCACACTCTCAGCAGCATACTGCCAGATAATTTTCCTTTCTTTCTTTTCAATAGGTATGACAACAGTTTGTTCACCATAAGAATAAATTTCATAATCTAATTTTCCGGAGATGTAATCACGAATCTCGATAACTGGACGGGCTAAATCTGCTTCGATCATTCCAGTAGGTACTTTGACGAGCATCTTTAATTCTAATATTTTATTGACTTCTCCGTTTTTAACAAAAACAACTGTATCAATCATTTGGGGGATGATACCCATTTCAATCTTACCAATAAAACGTTGAATAGCATCGATCGGTTTAGTAGCGTGAATCACACCGACCATGCCAATTCCGGCTAATCTTAAGTCGGCAAATAATTGAAAGTCTTCACAATTACGCATTTCGTCAAAGAAAGTGTTATCTGGTCGAGATAAAAGTAAGACATCATGAATTTCGTTCCTTGCTCCATAATTTAAAGAGTATTGGGTGATGTTGTCGCTTAACAACATGTCTCGTGGAGATTCAACGGTTTTAACGATTCTGCCCGCTTCTGCAAAAAATTCCGCTAAAGCGCGAGCAAAAGTAGTTTTACCTTCTCCTGGAGATCCAGCAATTAAAATACCTTCTGCTTGTTTTGTCAATCTTGTTTTTAATTTTTCGTCAAGTTCGTAATCAGCAAAATTTAATTTTGCTACTGGACGGACGGCAGTAATTTCAAAACCATCGGAGAAAGGTTTTCTGGTGATGACAATTCTGTAAATGCCTAGTTGAATGATGGAACTACTTTCTCTTTCTATCTCGAGAAAACTTTTTTCTTGCAGATTAATATTATCAAAAATTTCTTGGGCAATTTCTTTAATTTTTTGTAAAGTAAGTTTGTTTTCTCTGATTTTAACAATCTGCCAATTGCCAGGAATGCCTTTCTTAGCCATAGGAAAAGCATTTTCTCTAAGATGAACGCTCATCGTTTGTCGATCAAAATAATTTTCTATTTGCATTTTAATTTCAGAACTGTTTTTTATTAAAAGCTTTTCTGTACTCTAGTTTTATCGTCGGGGAAAAGACAAAAAATATTTTATATTTTTTTTAAAATTGATTTCATGTTTACAAACTATATGTTAAAAAGAAAACATTTAAAAAGGTAAAATACTTTTCTTTTGTTAAATAACTTAAAGAGGTGTAATGATGGCAAAAAAAAGAGTAGTAAAGAAAAAAGTTTCTAGAAAGAAGCCAGCTCGTAAAAAAGCAGTAGCAAAGAAAAAGCCTGCTAAGAGAAAACCTGCTAAGAGAAAACCGGCTAAGAGAAAAGTTGCTAAAAAAGCAGCAGCAAAGAGAAAACCGGCTAAGAGAAAAGTTGCTAAAAAAGTAGCAGCAAAGAGAAAACCGGCTAAGAGAAAAGTTGCTAAAAAAGCAGCAGCAAAGAGAAAACCAGCAAAGAGAAAAGTAGCTAAAAAAGCAGCAAAGAGAAAACCAGCAAAGAGAAAAGCTGCTAAGAAAAAAGTAGCTAAGCGAAAAGCTGTTCGTAGAAAAAAGAAATAAGTAAGTTTTTTATTTTTTTATTTTTTTATTAATTTCTAGTGATATTGTAGTTTCGTTGGTTTATGTTTTAAGAAAACAAATTTAAGAACCAATTTAAGCTCATTTTTAATTTCTGGCCAAATCCACTAGCTTCTCCTATAATCAAGATTTCTTGTTCGTCTGTATAAACTGTTCCGTCTTGATCTTGCCAGGATGTTAAAAGTTTAATTTTGTTTTTTTTAGCTAGGGGTGGGTTTTCAATTAGGAGTAAGAGGTTTTCTTCTTGAGTTAACTGTTGCAAGTTCCATTTATTCTCTAAACGTAAGCCATTAACAATAACAACCACTTCTTCCGGGGTAGCGAAAGATATTTTTTCTAAATTTACTCGAAATTCAATATTTTCGCCATATTGGACAGTTGCTGGGTGTTCGACACTAACTTTAATTTTAGGTAAATCCAAAACCATGATTTCTAAAGAAGATCTTTTCTCAACCAAAGTATTTTCAGCACTGACTAAGACTTTGTTCCAGCCGACTGTTTCTCCAGTAATGGTAAGTTGTTTTGTTTTTTCTTGGTTGATGGGAAGATCAATTATTTCACATGCCTCATTTAGACAAAAGTTTAATTGCTGTAAGTTAGTATTACCGCTGTTTTTTATGGTACAACTAACTTCTGCTTCTCGGTTGACTTTAATTTCCGATGGATAATCACAGTTGAATGAAACTTTGCGAGAATAACTTTTTTCTTCATCTTGAACTGTTAAAGCTTCAATTTCTGCTTGTGAATAAACATTTTTACCTTGTTGGGCAGAGAAAGTATCTTGGGTGGAAATATTTTTTTCAGTATAAATAATGGTGGGAAAATTGTAAAAGAAGTTTTGGTCAAGATCTTCTGGAACCCTCACAAGCCAGTAAGTTTCTTTGACTTCTTTTGGTAAGAGAAGAAGGTTTCTTCTATTTCTGCCGAGAATTTCAATTTCTTCAGGGACGGAAAGTTGTAAAGCCGTTGCAGTATAATGGTCAGCAGTGTTTTTAACAATAGCTTTGACTAAGTTATAACTGCCAAAACCGACTTCACTAGAAAGAATTTCTTGTTCTAATAAAATATCTTCAACAACAAACTTACCTTCTTTAGTAATAATAACATTTAATAGGGGTTGTTTTGCATCTAAAGTAACGGCGTTAGCAAGCCATTCATATTTAGTTGCTGGTTCAGCGGGATCGAAACCGTCTCTTAGCTTAATATGGGTGACGTCAACATAGCCAAACTCGCCGAAGGTAATGTCAAAACCAACCCAACCAATTTCAGGGAAGTAAACTTCGGCCCAACCATGTGGCTGCCAATTATTGACAAAGAGTTCAGAAGTTGAGTAACTGATTCCAGAAACAAATCTGGCAGGAATACCTAAAGAACGGGCCATCGCTACAAATAAAGAACTCATCTCATCACAAACGCCTTGTTTATTTTCTAAAACCCAAGATGCTTTTTGTGAAGATGTAGCGGTTAAAGTGTTTAAGTCATATTCAACGTTTTCTTCAACCCAACTGGCTAATTTGAAAACTACTTTGAAAAGATCGTCCTCTCCCTCAGCTAATTCTGTGGCTTTAGCAATTATTTTGGGATTTTCTGAATCAATATTCTCAGTCGCTTGCAGATATTTTTCATATCCTTCAACGTTAGTAAGAGGAAAAGAAATTGTTGTTTTGACTTCCCTTTGTTTGTTATTAGTTTGGATTAAAGCAGTGTAGCCAAACTGTTTTTCTTCAATTTTTCCATCTTTCCAAGTGAATTTAATGATGTTGTCTTCGACTGTGCCAGTACTTTCCAAATTGACTAAAGTTTGCCGATAATCATCTTCCGGATAAAGTAATAATTGGGCATTTAATTCTTGGATTCTCGCTCCGCCATTTTCAGCGATTAGTTCAAGATTATTTTCAATCTCTAATTCCATTTCTAAAGAATCTTGCTGGTAAAGAGTTTGGGCAAGAGCTAGGTTGATTGTTAATAAACAAAAGAATGCTATTATTAGACTATTTTTCATGAAGTGGACTATTATTAGTTTAAATATAAATGTTTTTGTTAGAATTAAAACAAAAATTAAATAAAGCTAAAATGAATCATTGGTAATATGGCTCTAAAGTTTTATAACACTTTATCTAGGAAAAAAGAGAAGTTTGTTCCGTTAGGGAAAAATAGTGAAACATAAACTGCAATCATTTCAATAACTTTTAAAGAGAGATTTTATTTTTGTTCTTAATGTTTTGATTTTACTAAGAAGTTCTTTTGCTTCTTCAGGTGAAATATCTTT
Source organism: Nanobdellota archaeon (assembly GCA_018812355.1). GTDB lineage: Archaea > Nanobdellota > Nanobdellia > Woesearchaeales > GW2011-AR9 > JAHJDQ01. Next base: position 13,190 of record JAHJDQ010000022.1, read on the forward strand.
ACCATAATAATTTACTGCATTCCGGGCTTTGCGAAGTTCATCAAATTCGTCTCCCCAGTAACTTTCCTGAACAATTTCTTTAAGAAAAGCAGTATAACATTCATGGTTATAAATTTTGTAGCCTCTTTGTAAAGCTAAAGCTTCAAGGAGTTCGCGTAAAGATTCATAAGCTAGAGAAAGTTTAGATGCTGCAGTGGTTAAATTAAGAGGTAGTTGTTGAGATGATTCTAATTTATTTTTACTTGCTTTTTGCAGTGCAGTAATCATCGCTTCATCTACCTGAACATCTTTAGTAATTCTTTTACGACAACATTCTTGCCAATCCATTTTTACAATTTTAACCTTCCGTTTAAGGTATATCCATTAATAATGTTTGTAGCTAACTCTTTCGCTTTGATTGAATTTAATGAAGGAAACCAAAATAGTTGAATCGTCCGACCTAATTCTTTTTCAAATTTCTTAAGATCAACTTGTTTTTTGTGAGCGAAGATTGCTAAGTCAAAATCAGAATCCTGTTTTGCTTCTGCTTTAGCTAATGAACCAAATAAAACGATTGCAGGAGAAGTGAGCTTTTGGTTGAGAAAATCGGTTAATTTTACTAATTGTTCTCTCCAATAAAAATGGGAAAGATCAATAAAAGATTGACTTATTTTATTGGCGGTAAAAAAATAATAATTCCTTTCAATCTCTTTATTAAGCAGACCTTCTTTATAAAAAGAATTTAATAATTTTGATGCGGTGGGGGGAGACATATTTCTAATTTTCCCATATTCTCTGACATTGATCCTTCTGTAGCAGTCTTCAAAGAACGGAGCAAGGTTGTTAATTATTGTTAACATGTGTTAAATAAAATTAACACTTGTTTATAAATCTTTTGGTTAAGGTTCTAAAAAAGTTTTATAAAGAAGTTGGTTATTCTTTAGAGAGAAAACAAAAGAAGTTAGTTAAACTTGTTGGAGGATTCAATGCCAGTAAAGCTTTATAACACACTAACAAGAAAAAAAGAACTTTTTAAACCAAGAAGTCCTTCCAATGTGGGTATGTATACTTGCGGGCCAAACAAAGTCTCTTGCTGAGGTTTTGGGCATGCCGTTTACCACTACGTCCATATTGGAAATCACAGAGCGTTTATTTTTGAGGATGTACTAAAGAGAGTTCTCTTATTTAATAATTTTAAAGTAAAACATGTGATGAATATTACTGATGTTGGTCATTTAACTTCTGATGCTGATTCCGGTGAGGATAAGATGTTAAAAGGCGCGAAACGGGAGAAAAAAACAGTATGGGAAGTAGCGGAGTTTTATACTCAAGCTTTTGAAAGAGATATTAAGAAATTGAATATTCTTTTTCCCGATATTTTTTGTAAAGCAACGGAACATATTAAGGAACAGATTGAGTTGGTTAAGAAGTTAGAAAAGAAAGGATTTACTTATTTTGCTGGCGGAAATGTTTACTTTGATGTTTCCAAATTTAAGGATTATGGTAAGTTAGCTCGGTTGGATTTATCTCGGGAGGGGCAGGCACGAGTTGATCAAGATAAGAATAAACGAAATAAGTATGACTTTGGGTTATGGTTTACCAAATCTAAATTTCAAGATCAAGAAATGAAATGGAAATCTCCCTGGGGTGCGACGGGATATCCGGGCTGGCATGTAGAATGTTCAGCAATGTCGATGAAGTATCTTGGAGAGAAGTTTGATATTCATTGTGGTGGAATGGATTTAATTCCGGTACATCATACTAATGAGATTGCGCAATCAGAGGCGGTTACGGGAAAAAAGTGGGTTAATTATTGGTTACATAATGAGTTTGTGGTGATGAATAGTGGCAAAAAGATGTCCAAGTCTTCAGGAGAGTTTATTACTTTAGCTGTATTGGAAGAGAAAGGATTTAGTCCTTTAGATTATCGTTATTTTTGTTTAGGAACACATTACCGTAATCCGTTGATGTTTAGTTGGGAAGCTTTAGAAGGAGCAAAAAATAGTTTTAAGAAATTAGTTGAGAAAGTATTGGAGTTTAAAGATAAAGGCAAGGTTAGTAAAAAATATGTGAGTATGTTTCTTAAAGCAATCAATGATGATATGAATACTCCGCAAGCGTTAGCAGTAATGTGGAATCTGGTTAATAGTAAATTAAGTAAAGGAGATAAGTATGTTACTTTATTAGAATTTGATCGTGTTTTGGGGTTAGGACTTGAAGATGTTAAGAAAGATAAAATTCCTGCTACTGTGGTTAAGTTAGCAAAAGAAAGGTTGAAGGCTCGTCTGGCTAAAGATTGGAAGAAGGCAGATTTGTTGCGTTCTCAGATTGAGGAGTTGGGTTATGTTGTTAGTGATAGTGCTGATGGGTTTGAAGTAAAGAAGAGTTAGAATTGATCACTCCACAATTCATATAACTGAAAACTAATTTTTTCTTTTTGCAAGAATGTGATGATTTTATCTGAAAACTGTAATGGTATGATTAAGATGGTGGGAGCCAATTTTTTTCCACCCACTTCAGAAATTAATCCTTTTGTAGAGTAATTATTCTCACTCCGGCCGAATAAGGTTCTGGTTATTTTATTACGTTTGGTAACATCTTTTATTATTCCTAGAACAATAAGGAGATATCCTTCGCCCTTAAGATCACTTTTGTACTTGCCATAGAGAACAAGGCCATCAGAGATGATACTTCTTTTAAGCCCCCATTGTTCAAGAATCCCTATTTTTGGTTTAATAATATTAGTTATCCCTTTCTGTTTCCATTGGATAAATATTTTACTTTTGTAAAATTTTCTTTCTAAATTTTTTAGTTCAGTTTTACATTTTGTGATGTCATTTTTATTCTGGACATTGAAAAACAAATCAATATCACTACTTTGACTAAAATCTCCTCGAGCAACAGATCCGAAAAGGATTATTTCTTTTATGTTAGTTTTTAGTTTTTCAATTACGAAAGAAGTGAAAGATTCGGCATAAGCAATAAGTTCATTCTTTTTCAATGTTGATACCCGCCTCTAATAGTTTTTGATTCAATTTTGATTTCAATTCCATAAATTTTTCTGTCTTTTGTTATATTTTATTCCTATTTTGGGTATTTTTTATACCTATTTAAACTTTTTGGTATAATTTATTCCCTCTGTTGGTATTTTTTATACCTAGACTGCTCTACCGAAAGGTTTATAAATATTTCAGTGTGTATTTATACACACGATTTTAAATGGGGAAAAAGAAGGTAGAGAAAGGTCGGTACAATTTTCTGTTAGATAAAGAGGTCTATGAAGATTTTTCTTTGATTTGTGAAGAACTAGGTTTAGTTAGATCGAAGAAGATTGAGATTAGTTTACGTAGTTTTGTTGAGGAAAATAAAGAATTGTTGAAAAAAATTAAGAAAAAATGAAAAATAAAAGAGGAGAAACAATTGCCGAACAGTTGTACTTTGTGGAAGAGGAGTTTAAGAGTAAACCTCGTATTGATAATACTCCTCAGAAAAAGATTATATCTTATTCTCGTAATTATGTTCTGGTTTTGAAATTGTTTTTGGTATTATTATTTGTTTTTTCTGGGATATTTTTAGTGGGGAATTTAGTTGGTAATTTGGATGGGTTTTCTTTTAGTGATACGTTTACCAGTGCCTTTACAGGAGCAGCAATTAGTATTATGCCTGGAGAGATGAGTTCTCCAGATGTATTGATTATCAATGAAACTGAAGAGCAAGAAGAATTAATTTATAATAACCCTGCGATTGTTAATGAAAGCGAACAGATTCCTCTATTTAAAGTGGGTGGAAACTTAGGAATAATGGCTGCCCCTTCCGTTGATACGATTAAATTAAACAGTACTACTCCTAGCGCCAATAATACCAAGGATAATTTAACCATTTATCTGACTACTTCTGATCTTAATGGTTTGGTCAAGAATATTACTAACTGGTATGTTAATGAAACTTCTATTATGGTTTTAAACATGCCCTTTGAGAACTCTAGCGATAATACTACAATTGACTATTCTGGTTCTGGCAATAATGGTTCTGGAATAGGTTCCCCCCCTTGGAGCTATAATGGCGGTTATGATGGTAAAGGTGCCTATGAATTTATTGGAGAAAATAGTTATATTGACATTCAAGGTGCTTTCCCTACTGGTGCTGCTGCCAGAGCAATCACTTTCTGGTTTAAAGCTGGTTCTTTTGATACTGGTTATCTTGATCCGATGCTTGGTTATTATCTCAATGGAGCTAACGGAGAAGATTTTATTATCTGTGCAGAAGACAATGCTGTCTCTGTCCTCCTGTATGGGCATCGCATCATCACCCCTAAAACTCAATTAGCAACCAATACTTGGTATCATTTAGCTGTCGTTGTTCCTGACGGAGCGACAGAAACAGATAACGTTTCAGTCTATATTAATGGAACCCTGCAACCTCTTACAGATGAAGTGGGCAGTTCCCAAATTTTGAACACGGTTAAGGAATATATCACTGTTGGTGGAGCTGATGTTCCTACTTCTGGAGTTAATTATTTTAATGGTACTATCGATGAACTACAATTTTGGAATGTAACTCTCCCTCCTGACCAAATCTATAACCTTTATATGAATAAAACCAACGAACTTGCTAATAACATGACGGATGTAGGTAATAAATGGTCAGCTTGTGTCACTCCTAATAATGGAGAAGAAGATGGACCTGAAGTCTGCAGTGATCTTCTTTATGTTTTAGCTAATGTTGCTCCTACGATTGATACAATGGTGCTTAATTCTACTGATGTAACTAGAAATGATACTAACCAAAACTTAACCCTTTACTTTAACACTGCTGATGGCGATAGTGATGCTGTCAAGAACATCACTAACTGGTATCTTAATGATACTTCGATTACTGTCTTGAATATGCCTTTCGAACGTGCTAATGGAACTGGTGATACTGCGATTGATTATTCTGGTTTTGGGCATAATGGGATTGAACAAGGTAGTGCTACTTGGAACGCTTCTGGGGGTTATGATGGCAAGGGTGCATATGAATTTGATGGAACGGGAGATTTTATTCTAGTTCCTTATGATACCTCTTTTGAAATGGTCAATTATACTGCTATGGCTTGGGTCAGAATTACTGACCTACCGGGTGCTTTGGGGATTATGGGGACAAGGGATGGAGAAAGTGAAACTTTTGATCTAAAAGTTCAAGATACTTTGATTCATGGAGATATTGGAACAGGTACTGCTTGGTTAGACATTTCTGCTGATTGCACTTTTAGTGCGAGCTTAAATACGTGGATCCATGTCGCTTATGTTGTTCATGAAGGCGGCTATGAAGCGTATCTTAATGGGACCTTATGTAATAGTGAGACTTTCAGTGGAACTCCACTTTTCATGAATAGTGCTGGCCAATTAAGAATTGGCGATACTGCTGCCAATGAACCGATGAATGGGACGATTGATGATGTGATGATCTTCAACAGAACTTTATCAGCGGAACAAATTTATAATTTATATGCTAACAGAACAACTGAATTAGCTAGTAACGAAACTTCTGTCGGCAACAACTGGTCCGCCTGCGTCACT
>JAHJDQ010000174.1 GCA_018812355.1 Nanobdellota archaeon
CAATCCGGGGACCTTTCTTAACCGATTCAATCAACACTTTCATTGACGATTCAATTACTTTGGAAGGAAAACTAACTAATGCCCCTACTTTTGGATCAAACAAAGCCTGCTCTAACCCCATTCCTAACTTAGTAATGTTTTTTTCCGCTAAATTAAAGAACTGACCAGAAGTAGTATCTCGCATTGTATCAGCCACTTTAGAAAAAGCAATTTCTGCCGGTAAGCCGTCCCCTAACCTGTTCCCTAATTGAAACAAAGCTGAAGAGAATTCATCTTCTAACTCTTTTGTTCTCTCCCTAATTTTAATCACATTCTTGGAACGTAAGGAATAGAATAAGCCAATCGAAACACCTAACCCAATTACTACAACTAACGACAATAAAGCCGCACCCATTCCATAAGGACCAACTTTTTGTTCCTCTTCACAATTAGGAAACTCTGGCGGACAAACATAATCAAGCATCATCAACTGTCCCTCCTCTCCCGTTAACGAAAAGTCTTTCGCCCCGATACTATGCAGGATTAAAGGACTAAACCCAATCACCATCGCCACGATAAAAAACATCAGCGCAAAATAAAGAGGATTAATATTAATATTAAAACTTTTTCCTAAAGAAAGATTAACATTGGCAAATTTTTTCACACTTTTTTTCTTACTAATATCTGTTGCGCCGTAACCGGCAGGGCGTTTTGATAATATGTTTCTTCCAAGATAATATACACTAATTGGTAAAGTAATATTATAAAGCAGAGAGATATAAATAATTGTAACTAAAGGATTACTTCCCTCACCCCCCATAAAACTAACTACTAAAGGTAAGATTACTAACCCTAAAATTGGTAAAATGATTCCGAGCATGTGTAACATGGTCATCGGCGATTTCAGATTGTGCGCATAATGTAACATATTCTCATATGTACCATCAAGAATAACATCTAACGATTTATCTAGTAAGGCTAACCTTCGATCTTCCGCTGATTCAAATAACGATGATTCAATTAAATGAAACGCTTCCACAAATTCTTTATCCCATTCTTTCCACTGTTCGAGATAAGCATTCGCCGCATCTCTCACTGAAGGATATTTTTGTGTTTCCACATCCCACATAATCTTTCTGAAGTCTAACGAAAGCGGCGGTTCTAAATGATCAGCCGCAAATTCAATTGCCCGTTCTAAATTAGAAGTGTGCCGCATATACGTCACCATATAAAACACACTTTGCACCATTTGATTTGAAGCTTTCATCCGCCAAGAATTTGCCATGAAACTAGGAAATTTTTGTAATGCCGGAATCATTAACACCCCACCTACTAACATAAAAATCACTAAAAACATCATCGGTTCCATCTGGAACAAAATCACCGGAATCATATAAGCAAGCAATCCACCGAAGACAATCACCATTAACGGTAAAATAATCGCAAAAGAAGTCACTCCGGAAGGAGTTACATTAAGATGACATAAATCTAAATCTTTCTGCATAAGAATAGCTTTTTTTGGATCTGCGGTTAATTTCAATAAATTTTCTGAGAAATTGCAAGCTTTTTCGTACCAAGAATAATGGTTAGGATAAAGTTCCGATTTAAATTGCGTATATTCACGAGAAGAAACCTGAGTTGGAGTTTCTAATGCCCTCTCTCCAAACTCCTCTCTTATCTTCGACTTGTACTTCTCCAACAGTTGTTGATACTCTTCGTCTTGCATGAAATCCCTCTTTTTTTAATTAAACAATCTCGTTATGTTTAAAAACATAACGTCACATCTTCTTTTTATGCACTTCTTTCCTTAACCATTCTTTAAACTCGAACAAGATCCGTTCATTATCTAACTTACCAGTTTCATCCTTAACACTTTCTATAATCAAATGAAACTGATCATTCGCCAAAATAACAAATTCTGCTTCCAACAAATCAGGATTTTCTTTCTCTAGAGAAATGTCCAATACTGCCTGCTTCACATCAGCACGCAATACTACATTATTCCAAACCGCATCCCAGTCTCCAGCAAACTCTTTAATTCTTCCGGCCATTCGTTTCATAATTTCAGAATTACCATTACGCAGTTCATCGGTTACTTCCATCTGATCCGTAACCGGATTATAAACCATTAAGTCAACAAAAGCATTTTCTTTCAACGGATCCTCGTCCCATAGCTTACGTACTTCCGTAATGCGCAGAACTCTCTTATACTTCTTCAATCCTGAAATAACTGGATTTGTAACTACAATAATATCAATCGCCTTAAACGATGTCTTGGGAACACCAATATCATTCACAACTCTGTCATATACTCCGTATGGAGAATCAGCGTGAATCGTTCCTGAAACTACATTGGCTGCTGCTCCGACACGCATCGCTTCAAATAAAGCTACTGCTTCTTTCGATCGAACTTCTCCTACAAACAAAGCCGAATCTCCCAAACGTAAAGTCGATCTAATCCCCACGGAAGGATCAACCTCTGAACCAGGACTAGCCAGTGCTGAAGCTACTTTTAACGACTCTAAATTATATCCTAACTTCCGTAAAGATTCTTGCGGTAATTCGAATGTGTTATGGGCAACTATATTATTGGTAATAAAGTTCTCCGTTTCTGGTATAGAAAGATCATAGACAAAACTCTGTTCTGGGTTTATTTTTCTTATTTTTTTAATTTGGTCCCAAAAAATGTTTGTTTCAGCAAGCAACTCCAATCTTCTACGTAAACTGTTCCCTTTTAACCAATTTTTATGTTTAAATAAGACCTGTTGTAATTTTCTTCTTCCCAATTGATTGTTACTGTTATAGTGATAATATAATTTAATCTTCTTTAATTCATTAAGAATTTCTTTCTCCAGTGGAATGATATCAGTAGTGTCATGAGTTGATTTTTTATTACAAAGCTGTTTCACCCTTTCGTTCTTCTTTGCTTGTAAAAATCCAACTTTATTTCGAAATTCTTTCCATGAATTTAAATTAGAGATTCTCCCAGGATAAGTTTTGTCTTTCTTATGCTGCGAACCAATCCTAAGAATGATCTCAAAACCCAATAATAATGTTTGAATATCTTCCAACAATTTTCTGGAAGATAAACTAATAATGATCTCTTGCTTTCCAGCATGACCATCTCCACTAAACAACCCTTTAAGCAGCCAGCCAATTTGTTTCTGGGATAAGTTGAAAACCCATCTTGGAATCCGTTTAGTGAAAGCATTTCCTTTCAGACCTAATAATTCCTTCATAATCGTTTTAAAAGTATGAGAATGAATCATTAAAGAAAATTTGTCAGAATGTTTTTTTGTTTCAAAACCAAATCTTTTAGCTATCCTCTTAACAAGGTCTTGCTCTTCTCGAGAGCTTACTGACATAATTACTGATACTCGATCATAACAGCCATCAGCAATCCAAAGACCAATAAAATTAAGAAAATCCTGATCCAAATCAAAAATTTGAGGAAGGGGTTGAGAATTAGGTGAAACTTTATATTTTGCTTGAGAAGAAAGCTTAATTTTTAATGTTTTTATTGCTTTAAGTGGAATAATTCCTGTCCTAACCCATCGATTAATTGTCTGTCGAGAAAAACCGAGTTTTGTTCCAATATCATTAACTTTTTCTTTTTTATTTTTCAAAAAGATAATTATTTTCTCATCAACAACATAACCCTTACTAAAATCTTCACAAAAATTAAAGATATTAATTTGCTTTTTAGCTTTATTATTGTTCAAAAGCACCCTCGGAACAGCAATAAAATCTTTCTCTTTTAGAGACTTTGTAGAAACCGGAATAATCTCGGTTTTTTTTAATGTGAACAGAGAATGGTCTCCTGTTACTTTTATTTTTCTGCCCGTCTTTGTTGTAATTTCATATAGCTCTTTCTTTACTTTATGCCGAATAAATTTACTGATGGGGGCCCATTTTATTTTTCCAGATTTTGTCATTGATTGAACATAATACTCCTGATTTAAATCCAAGACTTCATGCCCAGAAACACTTTTTCGAATTTTTCTCATTTCCATTGAAGAATCAATCAATTCACCAATAGAAATTCTCTTGGTCTCTCTCTTGTGTTTAATCAATAACTCACTATCCCCAGTAACACTGTCTTCA
>JAHJDQ010000175.1 GCA_018812355.1 Nanobdellota archaeon
AAGAGATTGTTAAAGAATTATTCAGCAAAGGGATGAAGCGGGAGATTATCGCTGAGATGGTAAAATAATGTTATTTGGTACTAAAAGTTAGAGATTTTCCAACAGAACATACGTTTTATTTTAAGATATCTCTGAAGTCATCAAGAATCTCTTCTTTTAATTCTGCCCTTAACCATTCCGGATAATTTTGCAGTTTTTTATTCAGTAAAGCAAGGAATTCTTGTTTAGATACCATCTTAAGCTTAAGGCAGAGGTAGTATATTAAGCTTGTTCGCACAACGTCGGACATTGTTCGTACAAGACATATAAGCAAGTTCTTCTTTTTCTCTTTGTTGAGTGATAGGGAGGGTTAAAATGAATAAACTAGGTTTGGTTTTACTGTTGGTATTGCTAGCTTTACCAATGGTCTTAGCAGAAACTGCTGAATTAGATACAGATATCAGTGATGAAGACAAAGCCCAATTTGACGAGATCCTGACACCGATTATGAAGATTTACAATATGGTAAAATATTTTTCTTCGGTGATTGCTGGGATAGTATTGTTATGGGCAGGAATCAGTTACATGACTTCCGGAGCAGATCCACGTAAACGTGATACTTCGAAAAATATTGCCGCTTATGTCATCATTGGTTTAATAGTGATCTGGGCGGCTCCGTTCATCGTGAATCTGTTTGTCTAAGAAATAATAATATTTATTAGCTTTTATTAGCGGTAGCTATAGGCGAAAACTATAGTTATGGTACTTGTAGAGGTAACGTGCTCTTTGTGACGTTTGTTAAATAGATTTAGAACTCTTATACTTCAGTTAAAACGTGGTCAATAGAAAACATATAATTTCCATCATTGTAATCTTGCGATCTTTCAGAGGCTAGTACAACTAATTGTATAGTAATCCTTTTAGAGTATTCTTGAATCTTCCTAAATACTTCCTGAACTCCCATATCGGGGATATCCTCTCGTGAATCAGAATCTCTTACAAAATCAAGATGATCTCGAGCTGGTAAATCATCATCTTCTAAAGATCTTAAACCATGCATGGCTTTATGACGTTGTCTTATATACATATCCATCATTTCACTAATTGCACCAAGATATATCATGTGTGCATGTTTGTTATTTATTGGAACATATTCTACATCATCTTCACTTTTACCTACCGGAAGTTGAACTTCCGAAAAATAATCCGAACAAACTTGTCTGTAGGAATCAAGCAATTCAACAAAAAAACCTTCTCCTCTAGGAAATATTTGGGTTAGCATTCCAGATAGAACTTGAATTGCATATTCCTTTCCTTGACGAACTTGAGGTAGAGGTGTGACATTTGGTGGGGGCAGTTCACTATTAGATAAAAAATTCATTAAAACACTCATCTCTAAATCTAAACAAGAATCTTCATGATCTTGAATACGTGTCATATGAAAACTGATGAAATGATCCACGTATTCCTCCTCAGAAACAGTAATAGCATCGATAGTTACCATTGATTGTAATAGGGCATGCATTCTTTTACCAGATTCAGTTATCCTAATTGAATCATACATGTTCTTGCATGTCTGAACAAATCTATCCTGCGGGGATAACTCAAGTCCCTTTGATAACACATATTCAAGAATCTTTTCATTTGATGGATATTCTGGCTTCTTTGACATAAATTAACTAAGAGCAAAGCCCATTTATAAATTTTACTTAAAAGTAGTAAAAAACATTCTAAAAAAATCATTCTCATGAAATCTAAACTATTTGTAGCACTGTTAATCATTTTACTAGGTTTACCTCTATCCCTCGCTTTTGACTGCAACTCCATCCAGAACAGAGATTACTGTGAGGAAATAATGAACTCTGCTTTGACAGAAGCAGAAAAAGACTATTTACTAGCTGACATAATGAGTAATACAAAACACTATCCAGATCATCAACTGGTTAAGGGTTGGAATAGTAACATTCCTACAGATGTTGCTCCAAATGGTGTTTCTAAGCAAGATCAAGGCTACATTAAGAACGCCTGGGTAAAAATACTTGCTGTAATGCCTTCTGTCTTAGATAATGGTGAGCTGTTTGTAAACAAGAGAGGAGAAGCGATTGCCGGTTCTAATCATGAAGTGGAAATACCAACACACACCGATTCCGGAGATTGTCGAACAGAACGTTCTCTAGTTGAAAATGAAGGCAATCTAAGAATTTATGCTAATGATGAACATCTGAGCGATAATAATTATCGAATCGATGATGATGCTGTTTTCAAAGCAGAATATAATATCAGAGTAAAAACGAGAATTAAACATTATCGATGGATAAAACCATGTGAAGAATGTAGCCGTGTCTGCCGATACGATAATATTGAATATAAGACTGATACTCTAACTGTTAAAGATGAATTAAATGCAAAATTATCTTCTCTTAATCCGGAAGCAGAGTTTAGCATTAAAGATCAGTATCTTGACACAACTAAAGCTGATTTTAATTTCAATGATGTGGTTAATGTAGAATTATTATTTGATGATGCTTCTTTTTTACAGCATAATTATGTCTTTTCAGAAGTCGCTTCATTAGAACCATTGCATGTATTAACAGTTAAAGCTGAAAAACAAGTTACGCAACAAGAAAATAATTTAGTCTATGAAGATGATGAAATTATTCTAAAAAATACTGCTGGATGTCGAATTAAGGTTTATGATTTCTTCAATAATAAAGTAATTCCTTGTAATTTAGATTTTAATCAGATTGATTTTACGGTTGAGACTGATAAAAATATTTATGAGCAGAACGAAACAATTACTGTTAAGATAGAACCGGAAGCAGAATATCTTGTTCAGTATGGTGAACAACAGTTTCTTACTAATGGAAGAGCAGAGCTTGTGGCAAAGTATCCAGCTAATCGAATTTCAGTAACACAGCAAGATAAAATTGAGTATAAGCATATTCACGTTAAAGACGAAACTTCTTGGTCTTTATTTGTTACTCTAGGGATATTTGGTGGTTTGAATTGTGTGTTAGTAGGATTCATTAAAAGATTTTGGGGTGTATTGTTTTGACAGAGTGCGGATTGACTAATCTAGCAGTATGCTTACCAGAAAAGTTCTTTGAATATATCGCTTCGTTGCTTAACGGAGCAGTTGAGCCTTTGTTGGAGTTAACTCGTTATTTACTAACAGAACCAGTAAGTATTAGTACATTTCATCCGTTGTGGGCTGTTATCATTTACGTCATTTCATTATTTTATGGGTTGTTCTTCATGTTTGCCGGATTTAATCTCATGATCTCTGGTTATGATGCTGCTAAACGTGAAAGAGCGAAGCATTGGTTAAGAAACATTGTCTTAATGATTTTTTTCATTCAAGCCAGTTTTTTAATGTACTCTTTAATGATTGAACTGTCTAGTTTGTTGACCACCGGAATAATTGATATCATTGATCCAAACTTCTTTTTAATGACTGCTGACAGCATGACTAATTTTTCATTGCAGATTACTTTATTATTCCCTTATCTGACAATGTTATTATTGACTGTGTTAATGTTAGCGTTACGTTATTTAATAGTGGCGATTGGAGTAGTGTTTGTTCCATTTGCGTTCTTATTTTACTTTATTCCGCCGTTACAATCTTACGGTAAATTAATTTTGAACGTTTTAACAGTAATAATTTTTGTACCGTTCTTTTCAGGAATAATTTTGTTTGGAACATCTGCTTTAATGAGTATTCCAATGTTTGCTGATTACAAAATTGTTTTATCTCTGGTTGGTTTTGGTTCTGTTTCAGGATTATTATTGTTTTTAGTAGCTTTCGCGTTGTTAAAGGCAGTTTTTAGTGTCAAGAATTCCGTCACAATGTCACAGTTTAGGTCAAGTTACAATTATTTAGCGAGTAAATCTTCTGTTCCGGCTGATAAGGGACAGACGAAGTTAAACAATTATTAATCATAAGGCGAAAACTTATGGTTAGGTAGTGGTAGGGGTAACGTGCCCTCGATGACCCTTTGCAGAAGTTAAAATAAAAATCTGTATAAACGATGTTAAGCTCAATCAGATTCTTCTTTTCTACTTATGCTTCTTTTTTTCTGTCAGATGATGGACTCCCATTATCAGAATCACCACTGCCAAAATCACAACAGCCCAATCTTTGTTTAGCCAGCCGAGAACTCCGGCAAGAATTCCACCAGCAAATTGTATTAATCCAAGAACTTTTTCATGTATTTTAACCATAAGTATCACCTCTACACTAAGAATATATTTGACTCTTTTAAAAGTATCTGAAAACAGAATTTATCCTAAAAACTTCAATAAAGACATTAAGGCAATTCCAAACAAGAAAGCAGACAGATGCCATAAAGATGCTTTAGCTCGGCATTCTTTATGCAGTTCAGGGACTAAATTACAACCAGCAATATAAATGAATCCGCCGGCTGCAAATGGTAAAATGAAAGAGATAAACAGCTCGGATTTTGCTCCCAGAATCAAACCAACAATCGCTCCTACAATAGCAACAGCTGCGGAAAGAAAATTGAACAGTAAAGCTTTTGCTTTTGTAAAGCCCGAATACAATAAAACTCCAAAGTCGGCAAGTTCCTGAGGAACTTCATGGAAGATAACAGCGATGGTGGTGGCAATTCCTACGGGTATGCTCACTAAATAACTCCCTGCAATGATTAACCCGTCAACAAAATTATGCACTCCGTCTCCGACAAGATTCATAATCCCGATATGGTGCGGTTTTTCTTCGTGGACTAAAGGATGTTTTGGTTTACATTGCTGCCGCCAATGGATGATCTTTTCCAAAATAAAAAAAACTACAATTCCCGCTAAAACATATAAAGACAAGTTAAGCGTGAATCCATGCTCCCCAACCGCTTCTGGTAAGAGATGTAAAAACGCTCCTCCAAACAAAGAACCAGCAGAAAGGCTCACTAAAATCAGCAAAATATTGCTTAACTTTTTTTTCGTTAAGATTAAGGAAATGATTCCAACAAATGAAACTAAAGAAACAAGTATAACGCTGACAAGCACATAGATAGTCGTCATCACCATAAGTATATGCATAATCAAATAGTTTATATACATTATTGATTCTCATTCTCAATAAGAAAGATGAGAAAGACTAAACAGAAAGAATTGATTCAAGAAGAAGTTGAAAAAATCAAGACTTTCTTTACCGCAGAAGAATTGCTCAACAAAGTAAAGCGATGTGATAAGAAAATAGGTCTGGCCACAGTTTACAGGTTTCTAAAAGAGTTGAGAAATACGGGAGAACTGCATTCTTATTTATGCAACCGGAAAACTATTTATTCAAAAAGTGAGGATAATCACTGCCATTTTATCTGCCAGAAATGTGGTCAGGTAAAACACTTTGATGTTAAATCAATTGATTTCTTAAAAATCAAAGAAGATATCTGCCATTTCCAGATTGACGTACATGGAACCTGTAAGAAATGTCTTAAAGAAAATTAATAATAACTTCTTCACATTCACGTACCTCTTTTCTCTATCTTAATCGCTTTCCCATTTACCAAAGCTTCCGTCACCTTTTCCCTTGCTGATAAGAGTATGCGATGAAAAGTTGGTTGAGAAACATTCATCTTTTCAGCAGCTTCTTTCTGATCTAAATTAAGAGTATTCTTCAACCTAAGTGCCTCTAATTCATCATACGAGAGGATAACTTCTTCTAACTGTCTCAGTGGTACACCTGCTGGCTTGAAGTAAGTTATCTCTGGGTTGAAGCGTACTCTTCTTCTAAGTCTTGGACGTGGCACCATTCTAAGTAAACTAATCAACAATAAAAAGTTTACTCTTGATTAACTCTTCTACTTGCTCCTCGTCCACGACCAAAACCTCGACCCTTTCCCCTAGGGCAAGGTTGAGCTCCTTTACACTTACCTAAGTGTCTTCCAGTTAAAGGTCCTTTTCCTTCTGGTCCTGTTCCATCTTTGTTTGGCATTTTATCTTTACCTCCATATTTATAATGAATATATATTCATAACTTATTTAAACTTTTCGGTAAAAAATGTTAAAAAAGCAATCTACTAAATTTTACAATTCCTTCTCAAAAATGTCATACGAAATACCACAACAACTAGCATACAAAGAGAAGATTATTTTCGGGCTGACTTTCACCCAGCTCCTATATGCCTTAATCTTCTCTCCTCTAGCTTTAGCTATCCTCTTCAAAACTAATTTTGATATCTACACTAGAGTAACCCTAGCACTAATCCCTTGCACTATCGCCGGAGTTTTCATGTTTACTAATATCCCTAAACAAATTATTAACTTAATCAAATGGTTCGGCTGGCGAGAAATTAATTCTTTGGACAAAAACTTCCAGCCTAACCCGAAGATGAAAAAGTATCTGCCAATAGAAAAAATCAATGAAGACGTTCTCCAACTCAAAGATAAAAAAATATCTATCCTCAAAGTAGAACCGATTAACTTCAGTTTAAGAAACAACGAAGAAAAAGAAATTGTTATTAATACTTTTCAAAAGTTCCTCAACTCTTTAGATTTTCCGGTACAGATTACTATTGCTACAGATACGTTAAATCTCGACCACTATTTAGCCAAATTAGAAGAGAAAACTGCTAAATTAAATAAAAAAGGCTATCGCCAACTCTTCCAAGACTTCAAGAAACATCTTCATAATATGATTGACAATGAACATCTCTTAGATCGATCATTCTACTTAATCATTCCCGAAAAAGATAATCTTACTGTCCAACTGCAAGTCTGCGAATCTTTACTAAGTAACATGAATCTTAAACACAGTAGAGTAAAAGAAACTGACTTAATTCTTCTCCTGAGCGGTTTCTTTCATAACCTCTACGAAGAAAAATCAACCCTAATCAGAGATCCAAAAAATTATCTTTACCATGCCATTGCTCCTCAGAAAATCACGACAACAGCAACAGAGATGCAGATTGACAACATTTACACCAGAACTATCGGAGTGAAAGGCTATCCGAGAACAGTAGAAGAAGGTTTCTTAGATAAAATCATTACAATTAACGGTAACTTTGACATTTCTATCCATATCGAGCCTTATGATCTAGAATTTATGATGGTGATGTTGAATAAAGAATTACAGAAGCAAAGAGGCGACTTATGGAGCATGAACAATAAGGGAATTATTAACCCAATCCTCGAAATAAAATATCAAGATACAAGAAAAGTCTTAGACAACTTACAGAAAGGCAATGAGAAGCTGTTTAACGTTTCTTTATACATTACTTGTAAAGCCCCAACAATTGAAGAATTAAACTTATTGAGCAAGAAGATGGAAGCAGAATTAAATGCTCTCCTGATGATTCCCACCCACCCCAGCTATGAACAACACAAGGCGTTCAAATCTGTTCTCCCTTTAGGTATAGATGAATTAAAGATAAAAAGAAACGTGACCACAAAAGCACTTTCCGCTTTTTTCCCATTTACTTCTCAATTTTTACAAGTAGATGAATCAGGAATACTTCTTGGACTGAATAAAAACAATATTCCCATCATCAAAGACATTTTCAAGTTGTATAATGCTAATGGTGTTGTTTTAGCGAGTTCAGGCGGTGGAAAGTCTTACTTCACCAAGCTAATGATCTCTCGTTTACTATTGAACGGCACGAAAGTAATGGTTATTGATCCGCAGGCAGAGTATATTGATTTAGTCAAGAAGTTTGAAGGTCAATTAGTAACCATTTCTAAGAATTCTTCAACAATAATCAACCCTCTCGACCTGATGGGGCATGATTATGACGAAAAGAAACTGACGTTACTAGAACTTTTCCCAATCATGCTTGGACAAACCTCAGAAATACAAAAAGCAGTGTTAGACAGGGCTTTAACCGCTACATATAGTGCTAAGGGCATTAATAACGATAAATCAACATGGCGAAAAAGACCGCCGATCATGGGAGATTTGGTTAAACAATTAAAGTCAATGAGTAAAAATGCAACGAAGATAGAAAGCGAAACTTATCGAAGCTTGATTAACAGAATAGAAATGTATGTTAGCGGAGTTTTCGGTTTCCTTAACAAGCAAACTAATCTTAATTTCAATAATCAATTTGTTTGTTTTAATATTGGCGAGATGCCAAACCAAGTCAAGCCGACAGTAATGTTTCTAATTTTAGATTACGTTTATATGAAGATGAAGAAAGACATCGAGAGAAAGATTCTTGTTGTCGATGAAGCATGGTCATTATTGGAACGAGCAGAAGATGAAGGTTATGTCTTCAAGATTGTCAAGACAGCGAGAAAGTTCAATTTAGGATTACTTCTGATAACGCAAGATGTCGCCGACCTACTAAAAAATGATGCTGGAAAAGCCTTATTGAACAATTCTGAGTACACTCTTCTGCTGAGGCAGAAGCCCTCTATTATTGACCAAGTGCAGAAAACTTTCCATCTCTCCACGCTTGAGCGTGATCGGTTATTAACCGCCACGACTGGGGAAGGCATCATTATTATCAGTAACGAACACAGTGAAATAAAGATTATTGCTTCCCCCGAAGAACACGAAGTGATCACCACCAACGCTGATGAACGGCTGGCAAAAGAGATTAAAGAAGCGAACGAGGTGGTGGTGGAATTCGAAGAACCAACCCTAAACTACGAAAGGGGTTGGTTCATAAAGAAAGAACTCAACAAGGAACAAGTAGATGAACTGTTACAGCAAGGTTATCGCTTGTCGATGCACATCGGTCTGGAAGGGGGCAGAAGACAGGAATTTTTATTGAAGCCACGTTCTAATGAAAGTTGTGAGCATTTCTTTGTCATCAAAATCATTGAAGAGTGTATCAAGAATTTTACTGATAAGGTAGAGTTAGTCGAAACAAGAGACGCTGATATCATCTTTGAGGTTGGGAAAGAGAAGTATGCAGTTGAGGTTGAGACTGGAGCGAAGTTCAGAAAAGAAAATCCGAGAATTGAAGAAAAAGTAAAATTGCTTCAAAGCAAGTACGGAGAAAATTGGTTCTTTGTAGTTACGAATGCTAGAAATTACAAAAGAAAATATAGCAAATTTGGTATAACCTATGCCAGAACTGAGATTCAAGACTTCATTACAGAACTATTTTTGAAATCACAAAACTCTTCGAAAAAAACGAATTCGGTGATTTCAAATTCTGCGGTTTCAGAGGGTAATAAGCGTAAAAAAAGCAAAATGAGAGTTCAAAACTTGCCCGTTATAAACCGTACTAAAACTAAGCGTTTGAACTCACGGAGGAAAAAATGATTAAGAAAATTAGTTTACCATTAGGAATAATTACCTTCAGCATTATTTCTGAATTGTTAGTTGGTAAAGTATCATTCATTACATCAAAAGTGAATATGATTCTGTTTGCAGTAGGAGTAGGAATCATCAGCTATAACGCTCTTTTGGAAATTGTTAAGGAAACACATATGTTTCTAAAAACATTTTCAAAACAGAAAAACTTGGAGGTGCAGAGAAATCAAAAGATTTCTGGCACCGTCCAAAAATAAATTTTTGGAGGTACAACAAAATGGAAAAGGAATTCGAACAACAGAAGCCAATAACTGAAACAAGTATGGCCATGAGTAAAGATGGAAAATTTTTCATCCATCGGACAACTATCACTGACATTAAACCAGTGAACTACTTGTATAAAGTTTTGGAAAATAAGGAAGGGGCCTAATTGCCCTTTCTTTTTTGTTTATGATAGAAACTGAAACCTTGGAACTGAAAAGATCAACTGGTCAACTTACTTCTAGTTTGAAATCCGTTTCAGCAATCTTGAATAAACACCAAAAAGGAGAACTCTACTTTGGTATTGATGAAAAAGAAGGCGTGGTTGGACAAGATGTAAGTGAAAAAACTATTCGGACAGTTAGTAATGAACTAACTCAACAGATTGAACCAAAGATTTATCCTATTATTGAAAAGTTTGTAATTGAAGGTAAAGATTGTATTAAAGTTTCATTCTCTGGAAATAACTTGCCGTACTTAGCTTATGGTAAAGCTTACATTAGAGTTGGCGATGAAGATAAACAGATGAGTTCTTTAGAAATTGCTCGGCTTGTCCTGCAACATAGTAAGGAGAAATTACATTGGGATAAAGAAATCTGTAAAGAAGCCACTCTTGATGATATTAATCTAGACAGATTTAAATGGTTTCTTGCTGAAAGTGGATTAGCGTTTGATAATTTATCAGATGATTTGAAAAAGTTAAAATTGCTAGAAGATGGCAAGTTAAGAAATACTGCCGTGATTCTATTTGGTAAAGAGCCGGAGAGATTCTTTCCTAATGCTAAATTAAGATGTGCTGTCTTTGGCACTAATGACACTTCAGTAACTTTGGACATGAAAGATTATGAAGCTGACTTATTTGAATTGATTGAAAAAGCGGAAAATTACATTCTAGAACATATTAATATGGGAATGAAGTTAGAAGGCATGAAAAGGATTAACGTGCCTGAAATCAATAAAGAAGCGTTTAGGGAAGCGATCATCAACGCGTTCTGCCATCGGGATTATTATAAGTATGATTCAGTTAATGTTGCTATCTTTAAAGACAGGGTTGAAATAAGAAGCCCAGGCAGTTTATATGGTGGGCTGACCATTGAAGAGATTAAAATAAAGACTATTTCTATACGCAGGAACGAATTATTAGCGGAGATGTTTCATAAGGTGCAGTTTGTGGAAAGATGGGGCAGAGGGATTAAATTAATTCTTACTAAAGAGCCTACGGCTGAATTTGAAGAATATGCTGGATTATTTATCACTACATTTATGCGGAAGGGGGGAAAGATTTCTCCCCCCATCACTCCCCCTGAAGCGAAGATTTTGGATTTAATTAAACTGGATAATAAGATTACTAAGAAGGAAATAGGGGTTAGGTTAGGTTTAAGTGCAGATGGGGTAAGGTATCATATTAGGAATTTAAGGAAGAAAGGGTTGTTAGAGTGGAAAGGGAGTAGTAAGAAAGGAGAATGGGTTGTGGAGTAAGAATGGTAAAAAAGTGTGTTTGAATCAATAATGAAAATTATTTGAATAGGTACCATAAAATATATAAATACAACACTATTTAATAGTAATAAATAATTGGTGATAGATTAACCTATTAAAAAATGGAATCTACGATCTATCAACCACATTCTAAAAAACGAATTATGGCCATTTTAGCCCATCCAGATGATGAAGCTATTGCTTGTGGTGGATTGTTAGCAAAAACAGTCAATAATGGTGGCGAAGGGTTTGTTTATATTTTAACTTCAAATGATGAGCGAAGATCTGAACTTGAAAAATCATGTCAAGTTTTTGGGGTTGATTATAAAGCGTTAGAGTTAAGTGAAAAAGAATTTGGTTTTAGTTCGTTTAGTAAAGAGTTCTTATTGGGAATTGAAAAAATAATTGCTGACTTTAGACCACATATACTTGTAACACATGATCAACAGTATGATTACCATGCTGATCACAGAAAAACGGCTGAATTAATAATGCCTAGGCTTCAATCAGTTGCTATGGGTTCACAGGGGAAACCTTGGATAGTTGAACTTGTTCTTGCTGCAGAAATCAACAATTTGTTTCCACAACCAGATATTTTAGTTGACATTACAGAAGTGTACGAAGTTAAACAAAAAGCACTTCAACAACATAGCTCTCAAGTTAAGTGTGACATTAAGGAAGATTATTACACTGGTTTAATGGAATTTAAAGCGTTATTAAGAGGACACCAAATGGGAACTAAGTATGCTGAGGCTTTCATGACTATTAGACAACCATTAGTTGGTAATTTTTATCCCCACTCACGAGGTCCTTTTTTATAAAATGGAAAGAATACTACAAGTTTGGAATGTAGATGGCCTTAATGTATATGGTAAACCGGTGGTGAGAATTCAATTTGAAAATACATTACTTCCAGAAACATCTATTCCTGTAACGTTAAAGCAATTAACATCTAAACCAATAACAGATATTGGTGACCTTTTGTCTTGTATTTCTAACGAATTATTAAATTCTAATGGTTTATCTTCTGTTAGGACAGAAACTCACAACAATCAAGACTTTATTCTTTACTTTGAACTTACTGAAGAACAAGCAGTTTCTATGTTCACAAAATCATCATATCTTGCTGACAGATTAATTCATAATCCTGATACAACCTTAGATTATTTAATCACAGAATTATCTGCTCCTATCCACTCAACAGAAAAGCCAATAGTATTTGGTGTAACGGGCAGTAATGGAAAAACTTCAGTGGTAAACCTGATTTATCAGCTTTTGAGAAATTGTGTAAACGCTGATTTAAGTGTAGGAAAAAGTGACTCGGTAAATGTTGAAATGAATGGTCAAAGAGTTGGAGGAATTATTGATGAACAATATGACTCTCACCGACATCTTTTATCTTTAGATTTAGATGCTGGAGTAGTTGAACTTACTAGAAAAGGGTTGTGGTCAAGAGGAATGCCTACAACACAGTTATCAGTTGGTGTGCTAACTACGATTTCTTACGAACATATAGGATCTTGTGGTATAAGAAACTTAGAAGATATTCTTGCAATAAAAGCTGTTGTGGCAAGAAATGCTAAAGATCTTGTGGTGCTTAACTATGATGATGCCCTCTTGCTAAAATTAGCACAAGATATCGATCCAAAAAAAGTAGTATACTTTTCTTTAGAAGAAGAGCAGACAAGTCACTTTGGCGAAAAAGTAGTATTTCTTGGTAATAACGGAACAATATTTTTTAGAAATGGTAGTGAAACCGTTTCAGTTGCAAATGTTAAAGACATGCCTTATACTGATGGTGGAAACATCATTCATAATATAAAAAATGTTTTAGCGGCATTAGGTGCGGTGTATTTCCATCCAAACATCAAACTTGATTTACAGAAAACAAAAAGATACTTGAATACATTAGATACTGATCATTTAGTAGATGGCCGATTTAATAAAGTATATAGCAATGGCCGGCTCATCGTTATTGATTATGCTCACAACCCCGACGCAATAAGAAATTTAAATACAAGTCTTAAGAAAATGGGCATCACTAACCCCTCATGTCTAACGAGCATTCACGAAACAAGAGATAGACACTTTTGTGAACTAATAGCAAAAGAATTATCAGCGTTCTATGATCCCATTTATTTGAGAAATCCTGATTCCAATTGTCAATCTCCAAATGGTATCAAAGTAAATGATCTTTTTGATGCAATTAAAATAATTAGTCCATCTACACAAATGTTCTTTTTGGAAAAAAACCCCTTTGAAAGATATGTTGATACAATAAAAACAGGGGAATGTGGAGTAATTTTAGGTACTGGACTGGATTATATCCCTAAAGTAAAAACGCAAGTTTTAGCTTATGTTGGGGGTGTTTCTAAATGAAAATAGGAATTGTTGGTTACCCTTCAGTTGGTGGAAGCGGATTTGTCGCCTCATCAGTAGCTTTGGAACTAAGCAAAAGAAACCATGAAGTTCATTTTTTTAGTTTTGACTGTCCTTATTTACTTAGAAATTCAGAAAGTGATAACTTAAGAGTGCATGTAGTTAATTGTGATCAATATCCTTTGTTTAAATATCCAGATTATACCACACATTTAGCTAATAAACTTATTGAAGTTTCTGCTGAGAACGGCTTGGATGTCATGAATGTCCATTATGCAATTCCTCATGCTGTTTCCGCCTATTTAGCTAAACAAATAACTGGTGTCCCGTATGTTGTCACATTGCATGGAACAGAGGTTCATACACTTGGAGATAAGAAAGAGTTTAAACCTGTTTTGGAGAAGATGATTGCAGATGCAGATGCTGTAACTGCGGTTTGTGATTTCTTAGCTAAAGAAGCTTCTCGTATTTGGAATGTTGATGGAATTAGAACAATAAAAAACTTTATTGACTACCAAAACCTTAGTGAAGTAGAAAGAGAAGCAAAAGTAGATTTATCACGCCCTTCATTGGTTCATGTTTCCAATTATCGGAGCATAAAAAGAGTAAATGATTTAGTAGAAGGGATGATTTACATTTTAGATGAAATACCTTCAGCAAAATTAAATTTAATTGGAGATGGTCCAGAATTACCAAATTTAAATAGCAGAATTTGTGAACTTGGTCTTGAAAATTCTATTAAGTGCTGGGGATTTCAGGATAATTTATCACCATTTTTTAGGTTTTCAGATTTATTTGTACTTTCCTCAGATATGGAAGGGGCACCTCTTACTTTTCTCGAAGCGATGTTTTATGGATTACCGATTGTTGCTTCTGATGTTGGTGGTGTTAATGAACTGGTATTAAATGGAATTACGGGGTATACATTTGAGAGGGGGAATATTAAAGATTACGCCCAGAGAGTTATTCAAATATTAAAAGATGATCAAAAACATCAATGTATGAGAAGTGAGGCAAAATCTTTTGTTATGAAAAACCATCTGCCAGAAACAATCATGCCTCAATACGAACAATTATTTGAAGAGGTAGCCTTAAGATGAAAGCAGTAGTTATCGCAGGAGGAAAGGGAACTAGACTTTATCCTTTAACAGAAGGAATTCCAAAAGGTTTAGTGAGAGTTGGAGACACACCTATTCTAGAAATAATTGTTCATCAATTATGTTATTACGGTTTTAATGATATTACTTTTGCCACTAACCATCACCATGAACAGATAGAAGAATATTTTGAAGATGGAAGAAAATTTGATGTAAGTATTTCTTATTCAAAAGAAGACCGACCACTTGGCACAGCAGGACCAATCTCACTCCTAAAAAATATGGATGAAGATTTTTTGGTTATGAATTGTGATATCTTAACCGATTTAAACTTTGAAGAATTAATGAATTATCATAGAAATCAACAAAATTACGCAACTGTTTTATCAATTAAAAGAGAAGAAAGATATCCTTATGGTGTTTTGAAGATTAACGATGGACAAGTAATCAATGTTGTTGAGAAACCAAAATTATCATTTGATGTTTATGGTGGCATTTCTATTTTTAAGCCCGGTGTTGTTGCACATTTTGATAGGGAAAGAAAAAAAGATTTGCCAGACTTATTAAGAGAACTAAGTCAAGATGGAGAGAGGATTGGGGCTTTTAGCTTTGAGGGGATTTGGATAGATATTGGAAACCTTCAAAATTATGAAAAAGCACTTGAGATATATGTAGCTAATAAATATAAAATTAATAAACAGTGGGGGATTGCAAATGACAAATAAAGAAAAAATTCTTATAACTGGTGGAGCAGGATATATTGGCTCGACCTTAGTTGGACTACTTATGCATGAAGGTTATACAGTAAGAGTTGTTGATAATCTAATGCATGATCCAAAATCAGTACTTACCTATGTTAATAATCCGTCTTTTCAATTTATTTTGGGAGACTTAAATGATGAAAGGGTTAGAAATTCTGTTTTGGAAGGAATTAATTCAGTGGTTCATCTAGCTGCTATTGTGGGAGATCCTGCTTGCTCAAAAAACCCAGAATTTTCCATGAAAAATAATTATGGTGTTACTCAAGCCTTGGTTGACCAATCAAAAAGTAAAGGAATTCAACGATTTATCTTTAGCTCCACTTGCAGTAATTATGGAATTAAGAGTGATGATGAAATTTGTACCGAAGAAACTTCTGTTAATCCAGTTTCTGTATACGCAGTATCAAAAGTGAAGTCAGAAGAATATCTTTTAAGAAAAGCAACAAATGAATTCGTTCCGACAAGTTTACGCTTTTCTACTGTCTTTGGAGTATCAAGCAGGATGAGATTTGATCTATTGATAAGTGATTTCACAAAAGAAGCTGTAACAAAAGGAGAAGTTTTAGTATATGGAGAACAGTTTTGGAGACCATACTTACACGTAAGAGATATTAGTAGAGCAATAGTTGATGTTCTTCAAGCCGAGAGTAAATTAGTTTCAGGACAAGTGTTTAATGTGGGGAATAACAAAATGAATTATAGAAAAAAAGAAATTGCTGATTTAGTTCAACAAGAAGTTCCAGATGCAAAATTTAGTTTTGTCAGAAGAGACAATGATCCTAGAAGTTATCGCGTGGATTTTTCAAAGATTCAAAATATTCTTGGTTTTGAGCCAACAAAAAGTATTAAAGATGGAATCAGAGAAGTTAAAGCAATTTTAGAGTCTGGAGTAATTGTTAATCCAGAAGATAAAATATATTATAATTAGGTTTAAAATGGAATGGAAATATCATATCTCGGACATTGATTATGGAGTAGAAGAATGCAGAGCAGTAGAAGAAGTCATAAACTCAAAATGGCTCTCAATGGGAGAGAAAACAAGACAATTTGAACAAGACGTCAGTTGTTTTCTAGGTGGTCCAAAAACAATTGCAGTTTCTAGCTGTACATCTGCTTTGCATCTTGCTCTAAAAGTGCTTGATGTTAAAGATGATGATGAAATTATTGTCCCCTCTTATACTTTTATTGCTACTGTTAATAGTATTCTTTACCAAAGAGCAAAACCAGTTTTTGCCGAAATTAGTGGAGAAAATGACTTGAACTTAGATTTTAGTCAACTCGAAAATTTATTAACTGAAAAAACAAGAGGCATTATTCCAGTTCATCTCGCTGGATATGCAACAGATATAGATAAAATTGTTGATTTCGCTAGGCAAAATGGTTTGTTTGTAGTTGAAGACGCCGCTCATGCTATCGGATCAACTTACAGAGGAAAACACTTAGGGACTTTTGGAGACATTGGTTGTTATAGTTTTTTCTCAAACAAAAATCTTGTGACTGGAGAAGGGGGAATGGTGACTACAGACAATGAAGAATTATTCGAAAGAATAAAATTACTAAGAACTCACGGGTTATGCAAAACTTCTTGGGATAAAACAAAAGGAGCATCATTAAGTTATGATGTTTTTGAGTTAGGTCATAATTATAGGATGACAGAATTAAATGCAGCTTTAGGTATTTGCCAACTTGCAAAACTCAAGAAGAATAATGGGATTAGAAGAGAGCTGACAGAGCAATATAAAAATAATCTTTCAGGACGACCTTATGTAATAGTTCCATTTTTGGATAATCCAACACACAGTAGTTGTCATGTGTTTCCTGTTATTTTGGATAGGAGCTTGAATCGAGATGACGTAATTGAAGGATTAAAAGAAAGAGGAGTCCAGACAACTATTCATTATCCCCCAGTTCATCAATTCACATTGTATGCAAACCAATTTGAGGTTTCATTACCAAAAACTGAAGATATTAGTAGAAGAGAAATAACATTACCATTACATCCACTTTTGAGAAAAGAAGACGTAGATGATATCTGTTCAATTTTTAATGATGTTGTTACCGGAAATTGATTTTGGATATTTGAATAGTATGTATCCTAAGCTAAGCACAAGTGTTATAATTCCCATACAGATAAGAACTAAGTTTATACTAAAAATATCTAATAATCCTCCACCAACTAAAACATAAATTGCACCAAAAATGTTTACAGCTAAGTTTTGCATTGACAAAACTGTTGCCCTCCGTTCAGAAGCAGTATGCTTGTTGATGTAATATTCAATGACATTATCTTTGTAAATTCTAGAGAGATAAATAAAAATAATTATTAATAACATCGGCTGAATATTAATGAATCCTAATAACATAAATCCTAAGCCATGTACTACTGTGATTATTAAAAAAGATCCTTTTTCACCAACATAACTCTCAATTTTCTCTGAAAATATAGAAAAGATACCACTTATCCCGTAAATTAAAGCAGTAATCCATCCCAGAGAGATAATTTGAAATCCAATGTCTAAGATATACGGTTGTTTTATGATATTATTAAAAATTGTAAATGGGAGGATTATTAAAGCTGAGTAAATAATTACCCACCTAACTATTTTATGAGAAAGTACAAAGTGTAATGATTTTTTAGTGTGCTCTATTTGATTAGCAATAGTAAACTTATTACCATTTTTATAAGGTTCTTTAGATAACAGAATAAAAACAGAAGCAACAAGTGCAGAAGCACCAAAGAAAAACCAGGGTAGGCGAATATCAGCTGTATAAAGATAAGCCCCAAGTAAAGAAGCACTGATTGTTGAGATTGCAATGACAAATCTCGATATACCTCTTATTTTAAGATAAGATTTTTCTCTATTCAATCTTTTTAATGTATCATAAACTAGAGCAGACTTTGTTCCAGATAATAAAGAATCAGAAATTCCCCACAATATGAATCCAAATAAGAAGAATAAAAAGGTTGAACTAAAACCAATTGTAAACATTGCAAAAGCCCAGAATAATGAACCAAAAAATAAGGTAGTCCTTTTTCCAATAAAATCTGAGAATACGCCTGTTGGGATTTCCAGCAAAATAACTATCATAGAAACAGCAAATTCTAAGATTCCTATTTGTCCATAACTAACATTAAATTCTTTGAGAAAGATAACGCTAATTGGAAGAATAAACCATAGTCCCATGAAAAATTCAAACACATAATATTTCCAGAGGTTTGATTTATAATTCTCTTCAGTCATAAACCTAACAGTAATTACTTTATTTATATTATATACTATAAAATTAAAACAATGTAATCATCTGGTTCTCAAACTTCACAAAAGCATCCCATCACTCCCCCTGAACAGAAGATTATGGATTTAATTAAACTGGATAATAAGATTACTAAGAAAGAAATTGGAGTGAGATTAGGTTTAAGTGCAGACGGAGTTAGATATCACATCAGGAATTTAAGGAAGAAAGGACTTTTAGAATGGAAAGGGAGCAGTAAGAAAGGGGAGTGGGTAGAAAGGTGAGTTTTTTATTTAATGTGAAGATAGTGCAGATAATCATGATGTTAGACAAAATCAAGCAAAGTTTTTAATTTGAAGAAGTCAACAAAATTTATATATACTAAACAACAATCTCATCGTATTATGAAATTTAATAAATTAATTCCTGAATTAAGTATAACTAATTTTAGAAATAGTCTAAATTTTTATACTCGGATTTTAGGTTTCAGAATTGAATATCAAAGAGAAGAAAGTAATTTTGCTTATCTCTCTTTTCAAGGTAGTCAAATAATGATCGACCAAGGCAATGATGAAGAAGATTCGCCTTGGTTTACAGGAAAGTTAGAATACCCAAGAGGAAGAGGTATTCATTTTCAATTTGAAGTTGATAAAATCCAACCAATCTTGGATAAGCTTAACAAAAATAATTTTTCAATTAAAGTAGAACCTAAAGAGTATTGGTTTAGAAAAGAAAATGAATTAATTGGTATGAAAGGTTTTCTAGTAATGGATCCAGATGGATATTTACTTATGTTTAATGAAGATATTGGAACTAAACCTTTGTAATTTTGCTGACTTCTCAAAACATCTTAGCTTTCTGTTAATACCACCAAAATTAATTGCATCCTGCCCATGAGTTCCAACTTAATGCTTTTGGTAAAATCGCCAAATTCCTTCACAAAATATTTTCTCCCTCTCTTCTACCAATCCTCTCAGGCTTTTTTCATCATCGCCATGTCTTTGAATAACCCAGGATAACAGCTCTGAACTGTTTCTTTCCTCTGTCTTGACCACATTTTAAAATTAACTAATTTTTCTGCTTTTCCTTCAGTAGTTTTTGCCAAGAACGCCCATTGTTCTCTCATAAAATTTTCCCTTTCAGGTCGCTACTACGTTTCACGCTAAAATATTATTGGTTCTCGGCAGGGACTTTTGTTCTGTATGACAAAAACAACATTTGAAGGATGGTCGCTGGAAAAACACAGCGAATTTGTGAAACGATTGGATGGGCCAAGACATCGGCTTGTCAGAAAGAAACAGGAATCATTCAGAGCCGAGTTATCCAAAGCTTTGGGTTATTCCACGTACAACGACATGTTTGGCTACAACCATGATGAAATGGTCAAAGCCATGAGTACCAAAGATGATTGGTTTAAGTATGGAGAGAAAGAATTTGGTTAGGGCTGATCCATTTATACAACGATATATTTTTAAAGATATCAAATATGTTCATAACATGCTATTAATAAAAGAGATTATTCCAGAAAAATATAGTTTATTTACTGAATTAGTTTATGATGCTACTGATAGGAATTATAAAAATGTACATCAAAAGGTTTATCAATACCCTTATATCACGTTAGAGAAGCTTGTTGAACTAATTAATAAAATATTAAAGATTAATGAAACAGATAAATTTCTTTTAAAAGAGGAAGTTTCATTACTCAATTATGCTCAGAGAATCTTTACTAAAAAGAAAAATAATATCTCTTTTGATCAATATGCAAAGTTGTTTGAAAAAATCTTGAAAACATTAATAGTAAGATTGTTGATGATTCAACAAAAAATGTATTCAAAACTTAAAGATAATAAACTTCAGGCATCTAAAGAAGATCATGAATACTTATTTGCTTTAGAGAATATTTTTGAACAGATTGATAGTATTTCAAAAGAATTTAAAGAAAAAGAATTTGATCGGGCGTGGATTATGAAAGCAATCTTTATTTTTAAACACCTTCATGCCTTAGTTCAATCAATTACATTTAATGATTATAAGGCCGTAAGCAGTATCTCAAATTCAATTTTAAGTTATGATGAAATCAAATATGATATATCTGCCAAAATAGTTGCATAATGAAATCTACATTAGATACAAATAT
>JAHJDQ010000176.1 GCA_018812355.1 Nanobdellota archaeon
ATTCTTAAGAAAAATGCTGGCACTCTCCTCAGCGAACAGATCATCATGTTAAGAGAAGGCGAAACCAGTAAGGTTATTACTCATCCAACTATCTCACGAGTTAAGTTTACAGCTACTTTAGATGAAGTTACAGAAGAATGTAGTTAAGGATAACCATGTCTTCTCACCTTTTCAATTTTCTAAATAGTTCTTCTTCTGTTCCAAAGAGATTTTCTTTCTCGCTTAATTGCGCCAACTTTTTTACTAATAATAATTCTTCTTTAGTAATCATTGTTTCTCCAAAGAGTATAAAGTGGCCCCACCGGGACTCTCAAATCTTCAGGGAAGATTTGTGGTCTCCCTGAGGGATATTTGAACCCGGGACCTCTGCTTAACCTCTAATATGTATGAAACATACCCATATAAGAGCAGTGCTCCAGTTGTCCATTTATCAACCAAGGCTGATAATTACCAGACTAAGCAATGGGGCCATTGTAGACACATTAACTGAGTGCTATCGAGCAACGAAGTTGCGAGGTGCACTACGAACGCAAAATCGTAATTTGCAGACTCAGTAATGGGGCCACAAGCATTAAACAACGATACCCTTTAAAAATATTTTCTTCTCTAAAACAACAAAATCAGAAAATTCCTTTATATAAAACCATTAAAAACAACTATTTCCTACTCAATAATTATTACAAAAGTATAAATACTAAAAAATCAAGCTTGTTATTTATATAAGAGACACTAAAATGAACCTTAACCAAGTAAAAAAACTGATGGAACGGAAAAAAACTTCTCATAAAGGCGAGAATGGACGGGCTTTAATCATCGGTGGCAGTGAAGATTATGTTGGCGCAGTAACTCTAGCCGGACTTTCTGCCTTAAGATCAGGCTGTGATGTTGTTACGATTGCCGCTCCAGAAAAAGTTGCTTGGATTGCTAACCAATATTCTCCCGATTTAATCACTCATAAAGTTAAAGGAAAGAACTTTACGATTAAGAATGCTAAAGAAATGGTCAAGTTTTCTGACCGTTATGACGCAGTTTTAATTGGTAATGGGATTACTCGAAAAGCCGACAAGTTTTGCCAATATTTTATTAAAAAATCACCTAAATTAAAAGTTGTTGATGCTGACGCTTTAAAATCAATGTCTTTTAAAGATTTTAGTAATTCTGTCTTAACTCCACATGAAACAGAACTAGAGATGATGTTAATAAACAGCCATAAAGATTTTTTATTACCTAAATTAAAACAATCTAATGCTAAAGAGAAAGCAGAAATCTTACAAGGTAATTTAAGATATTTCCTACAAAACAATAACGTTCTCCTACTTAAAGGCGCAACGGATATTATCATTTCTCGTAATAAAGTTGCTTTTAGTAGAACCGGAAACCAAGGCATGACTAAAGCCGGAACCGGAGATGTTCTTGCTGGCTTGGTTGTTGGCTTTTTAGCGAAAACAAAAGATTTGTTTAAGAGTGCTGTTGCTGGATCGTACATTAATGGTTTTGTCGGCGATCAGCTACTTAAGAAAAAGAAAGGTTATTCTTTCATCGCTTCTGATTTATTAGAAGATTTAGAGAAATTAAGCAAAGTTGGTAAGAAGAAGTCTGCTCCTGCTGTTAAGAAACCAGCTAAGAAAGTTGCTAAGAAGAAACCTACTTCTAAAAAGAAAAGAAAAAAATAATTGTTTCTAGTTATTTGTTTTTACTCTTCTTTCTTTTTGTTTGATGAACTTTGTTATTTTCTTCCTGATCATTTCTTCTTCTAAAGAAAATCAATAGAAACAAAACTGCTAAAAACAGAAACGTACCCGTCGGAAAAGCAATCTTCGCCGTTTTAATAATCTCTTCTTTAGCCACCATTCTCACTTCCACATCCAAATCTTGAGAAGAGATAAATTTTTCGTCCTCAGTTATTTCTAAGTTAATTTTTCCCGGAACATTTTTCGTTGCTAATTCTACCACAGAATATCCAGTCAACCAAGAAAAAATCCGGTTAGTATTCTCTACTTTTCTAATAATCAAAAAATTACTACTATTACCAGGTTTTAAATTTTTAATTGTTGTCGGTGAGAAACTAACCATCTCTTTTAATCCTGGACTGGAAAATAAATTTAAGTTTTGAATCAAACAATTTCCTCGATTAGTAATCTCAACATTGTAAGAATCTTCTTTGATTAAAGAAATCTGTTCTGGTAGGGATACTTCTAATTTGTATTGACAGTCTTTTTCCGATTCGATTATTTTACTTGCTTCAGCAGTCTTAATTTTTGTATTTAATTTGTTTTCACTCTCACTGATAACTTCTTCCGTTTCTGTACTTGTCTGGATAACTCGACTACTTCCTCCGCCCCCACTTGAGCCTCCTCCCCCTCCACCTCCTCCAGAGGAACCACCTCCACTTGGACTACTAGGAGGAGCGACGTAAGTACAGTTAGCCCATTTTTGTTCATTATAAGTTTGATTGACAATTTCTCCACAAAAGTTTTGATCATATTGGGTAAGATTTCTTTCTTGTGATAATGTAGAGTTACTATAACAACTACTGACATTAATCCAGTCTGTTGTTGTGATGTTGATTAGACTAGGAGTGCAGTAATCACATTCTTGAGCAGTTCCATTATCTATCGGTAAATCATTAGTTGTCCCACATTCATTCTGATCTAAATAATATTTTAATTTATTGTCATCTGTTAAACAATCTCCATAATTAATACTCCAATTTTCAGTACAACTCTGGGTGGTATAACTTAAACTCATTCCATTTAATATTGGAGAA
>JAHJDQ010000177.1 GCA_018812355.1 Nanobdellota archaeon
AACTTCTTCATCTTCTAACTGTTTCATGAAGATCAGGTAAGACATTTGTTCTATTGCTTGTAATGGATTTGAAATTCCACCACTCCAAAATTTATTCCATAGTAAGTTTATTTTTGATTTTAGTTGTGTATCTAGCATTTTTATTTCCCTCCTGGTTTTAATTTCGATTTATTCCATTTAAATCCTTTAATGATTGCTATAAGTGTACAAAAAAAAGCCCCTATTAAAAATAAAAACCTCATAATTTTAATAGAAGAATAAGATATTTGTTTACTTTTTAATGGGATGTAATCTTGAGGTTTGTTTTCCAATCTTTCTATTTCTTTAATTGCAACTTCATTCCAATTTATTTCTTCCCCAAAAGTGTGAAATTTAAAACAATTTCTTTGATAATCAAATTCTCCTACTCTAAACCCACATTCTCCATTTAAACCTTCTTCACTCATTTGTATTGTTTTAATTTCGTCTGGTAGTATACAATGTTCTTTGATTTGTTTATCTAGTAAAACATTGTCTTGATAACTATTTGTAAAATAGTTATTTAATTCTTCGTTATGTCCATCAATTAAATAATCACTAATCCCTGCTAATAAAATAAAAAGTGCAGCAAATGCCATGAATTTGTTAAATTTATTTTTCATTTTGTATAATCATCTTTTATTTAATAAATTTTCAATTAACTCAACTATTCCTGTTGTTACGGAACTGGCAACTACAGTTCCAAGATACATTAAAAAAAAGCCCACAAACGAATCCGTTGTAATTGGCTGATTTGCTACTAAATAAATTAAAGCAAATAATAATGGTAAAATCGAAACCATTCCCACCAATACAGAAAGTCTTTTCTTAGTTGAATGTATTTGTCTTGCTAATCCAAAATAACCTAAAGCGATAGCCATTGCTTGAAATATTATTAAAGCGATAATTATTTCTATCATTGTATTAATTCTCCCTTGAAAGATTTTTGTATCAAAGTATTTTTATTTCTCTTAGAATTAAAATAATTATTTAATTTTTTTCTTATTGACTTGCTTTTATACAGCTTTCCAGTTTCATCCTTATACCATGCAAAATCAAATTGTCTATTTTCTAATTCACTAACATCAAACCACTCTAAATGGGATGTGCTTTCTTTTAATTCATAAGGCAAACTAATTGTTTTAATATTTAATAAATCTTCATTTCCACTTCTAAGACCTACAGATGATAAGGTTATGGGCCTTCTCCCCTTATTTATTGCTTTAATAAATAAGAAAATTTTTTCATTATCACTCATAAATCCAAACTTGGCACTTACTTTTATTTTGGGTTTGTCTTGAAGATTATTATAGATATTCCATCCAATGGCGATAGTAGATAAAAATGCTCCATAAACTGCAACAAGGGTTGTTGAATTCATATTATCAGCTCCTTCTTGAAAGCTTTTTGCATCAAAATATTAAAGAAATTGTCTAATTCTTGCTTTGATTCTTTTTGATGCTCTTTCATAGCTTCAACTTCTTTAACAATTGAAGCAAATTTATTTTGAAGTTTTATTGGTGGAAGCGGGATTTTAAAACTTCTTAATATGGATAAATTTAATCCACTCCTATCGCTATCTCCTGTTAAGTTTCTTATTTCGCTGTATCTTGTTTTTAGATTATAATGTAAATATTCTGAAGAGATTTTATTTTTATCAATCATTATACCTACTACGGATTGATTGCTAGTAGTTTCAACTTTTAAAATTGCTGTTGTTCCCCGTGTTTTTCCTTGACCATTCAAAGCAATAACTACGGTGTCTTCAGGAAATATGTGTGTATTAGATTTTTCATGCCCTAATTCAGTTATTGTTTGGGGGATTGAACTAATATAATTGCCTTTAATATCTCCAGACTTCATCCAGTTTACAGTTCCATTCTCCCAATATGCTTTCTCTTTTGTTGATGGCGTTCCACCCATAGATAAATTAGCTATATCATTTAATGTAACCAGTTCAAATTTTGATTTATCTCCAAACATCTCCAAGAAAACACTTTTTAAAAAATCTTTAGTCAATTCGTCTGCTTCTTTTCGCCATTCTTTAGTTTTATCCGCTTTTTCAAGAATTGAAACAATTTTCTTTTGTGTTTCTAATGGCGGGAGATTTATCTTAACTTTTGAAAATTCTGATTTGTTGAGTAGAGGAACAACTGCTGATGATGCTCTTTTTTCTAGAATTGGTTTTATTTTTTTTATTAAATAATAAATAAATTTTGAATCTGCAATCTTGATATTTGGAATTATGCCATTGATTTGTTGATTCGTACATAATTCACATTCTGCTATTGCTACCTTACCAATTATTCCAATACAAGAAACAATTATGCTGCCTTTAGGAAGAATTCTTACTTTAGATCTTCCAATCTCGGAAATTTTTTCCTTTGAATTTGAAACGTACATCCCATGATTTAAATCAGGAGGTTTTATCCAAGGAATGGAGTCTCCATAATATTCAGGATTTATTTTGGGTGGTGTACTTCCAGTTACTATTTGACCAATATCTTTCAATTCAACTTCCTTCCATCCCTCTGGCAATTTTTGCTTGTTCATTGTAATTTCTTAATGACCTCACTATTAATGTAAACTAAATTACTAATTAAAATGAGATAACTTTGAAGAACCGTGATAAATGCATCCTTGAATGAGAGGTGTATTGGGGTATTTTGAATACGATTATATTCCTCTTTTGTTCCATCAGTCCTATGTGATACCTTCCCATATAAGAAAATCTCCAAAATCTCTTTATTGGTGTAAACTTTGCTGTTTATTGCAAGACTGGAGTGTTGTTGTAAGGACTTGTCAATTTGTGACATCTCTTTACCAAACATCTTTTTTTCGTTCTCTTCTACTAACTGAGATTGATAAAATGACTGTAGCTTTTCTATTTTCAAAGAGTCGTTTCCTTGGATAAATTTTCTCAAATCATTACAGAATGCTTTAATTGACTCGTCGTTTGGACCTTTAAGTTCGCTTCGCAGAACACCATCATCCTTTGACCAACTATATTTTAATTTACGATTAACAAGACCATCTTTAAAGCTTAAATCAAATATTTCTTTAGCTTCTTCATTAAATTCGGTGAATTTTTTTAGAAGCTGGTCTTTTGTGATCATATTTTTCCCCTCACTAACTTACTTGGTATTGGAACCGATTCATCGTTCTTTTTATGGATATAGGTGTCCCTTTCATCAATCGCTTTTTTAAATGCTTCATGTAATTGTAATAGAGATTCGGCAGGCATATTGTCTTCAATATGGGCAATTATTTCTTTGTCCAATAGAATCTTCCAGCTAAAATTATCTTTGTACTTGTTATATGAGAGGATGTTTCTACCTGCAATCATATGGGGTGTCGGATCCTCTAGTTCTTCTATAACTAGTCTTTTAATAACGGAATTAACAGTTTCATTCTTTAATTCACAATATCTTTGTAGTTTAACAAAATTTTCTCTTGGAATTTTAGCCATAACTACCTTATTATCATGTGAGCCAGTCGGTTTTGCTTTCATAGCTCATTTAGAAATGATTTAGTATTTAAACACTTCTCGTCTGAAGAATATAGGTTAAACTAAGGTAAACCGACTTTACTTATTTCATCTTAATCTGGTTACATTCTACGACTATTTTCTTCAATTCAGATTCCTGAAATTTGTCAAGTGGTCTCTCATTAGAAAGAGGTGGAACTGTAAAATCTTTCAATTCCAAATGTTTATTTTTAGCAAAGACTTTCTTTAAAACTTGTAAAAATTTAATCTGTTCAGAAGTATAATGATGATTTTTATCCAGCACAAACTTGTCAAACTCCCTTTCAATCAAGACACGAGGGTCATATTCCTGTTTTAAACCTAAAATTTTACGTAAAAACACCAAAAAATCTATTTTTTGAATTCTTTGCACATTTTCAATAGTAATTCCTGGTCTTAATTTACTCAACTGTTCTTCTAATTTCAAAAGTTCTGCAGGAGTTATCCCTGTGCCATTTTTAATTTTCTTAATTAATGGGTTTTTTTCTAAAAATTCAATCAATTTTTCATCTTCTTTAATCTCCTTTTTGAATTCTTCAACTTTTAAAACTAAATCCGGAGCATCTACTTGCAATATTCTTGTTGGATTTTTTTCATAATAAACTAAGAGTGGTGCTAATTCTATAATCATAAATTCAACATCCTCAAAAGTTAAGTCTTCCCAAAATGAATCTTCAAAGACCTTAAGAATATCTTCTCTTTTTTCTTGAATATGTTCTAAGTTATCTTTTTGTAGGATATTTTCCATCCTTTCTTTAACAAAATCTTTAATTTCGTAAATATTTTCCATGTCTGAATCCAAAATTAATTTAAACAGCTTCTCAACTTTTAGAATAAAAGAAGTAATCATTGGATTCTTCCCAGGATTTAAAGATATTAATGGAGCAATCTCATTCTTTAATTCTTCAACATAATCTTTTAAATCAAATTTACGAGAAACAACTTTTTGAATAATTGGAAGTTTTTCTCTAACAATAAAAGAATCTTTGTTTAAAGAATTAACTTCTTCAATAATTTTATTTTCAACGAAATTTTTTTGTTTAGGATTAAGATTTTTCTTAAGTAAGTCAACTCTATTTAAGAATATTCTTGTCAAAGCA
This sequence comes from Nanobdellota archaeon, assembly GCA_018812355.1. Taxonomy (GTDB): domain Archaea; phylum Nanobdellota; class Nanobdellia; order Woesearchaeales; family GW2011-AR9; genus JAHJDQ01. The sequence goes on from JAHJDQ010000177.1 coordinate 4,645, forward strand.
TCAGTCCCTGCTTTTCTTTCTTTAGCTTCTTTAAGATGATGATATTTGATATTAGAATGCCCACCTATTGTAAAATCCAATATTAAGAAATCCTCTTTTTCTCTATTTGGAAGCCATTCTTTATACTTACATGATCTTAAATTTCTTGTTCCCCTTCCAAGCATTTGCCAAAACCTAATTGGTGAAAATACAGGACGTACAAATACTAAGTTACATACTTCTGGGATATCAATGCCAGTATCAAGAACTCCTACTGATAAAGCAATTCTTGGTTCTGAATCTAATTTAAATCTAGAAATTTCGTCATTATATCTATATACATCTGAGACAATTGTTTGAATGTCACTCCCTAAATTAGGATAAATTTTATTAAATATTTTTTTTATGTGCCACGCATGTTTTTTGTTAGCACAAAAGAAGATAGTTTTTGCTGGTTTTCCTTCATCAGAACGATAACATCTATCCATAAACTCCCTTATTACCAACTCGTTTGTTTTATCATCCATAAAAACTTTAGCGAACGAAGAACCAGGAAGCATCATGTATCTTGGATCTTCTTCTTGCTTCCTTAATTCAAGTTGAAGCTGTTTTGTTAAAGATGCTCCTTCAATACCAAGAGAAAGAACTTTTGTATCAATCATTTCAGCCCGATATGGAACCAAAACTCCATCCCTTACTGCTTCATCATAATCATATTCAACAGTTGCTTTTCCTTCTTCACACCCAAATAGTTCAAAAGTATCTCTACTTTCAGCAGAAGATGGAGTTGCTGTTAATCCTATTCTAATCGCATCAAAGTATCTATGAACTTCCCTATTAGAATCATAAATTGACCTATGAGCTTCATCAAATATAATTAAGTCAAAAAATCCCGGACTAAAATTTTGATAATATTTTTCTTTTTTACCACTTCTTAAAGTTTGAACTGTTGTTACATAAAGACCATTTGGAAAACTTTTTGGATGATCTCTTAAATCAACAACAGCTTCACCACTAAAAAATTCTTTAAAGCCAGCAGATTTTGCTTGATTTGTTAATGCTATCCTATCAGCAATAAATAGAACATTTCTCACGATATTTGACCTTAATAAAACATCAATCATTGCCATAGCAACTCTAGTTTTACCAGTTCCAGTAGCCATTCTAATCAATCCAGATCTATGACCTTTGTTGATATGTTCCATCATTTGTTTTACAATTAGAATACTTCTTGGACGATCAACAATTTTTCCAGTGTTAATTTTTGTTGGGTCTCTTCTTTTACGATGTAACTCCAATCTTCTTTTCAAATCAGATTGAGAGAATGGACTACTAACGTGTCTTTCTATTCCATCTTGATCTATGAAAAGCCATTTATTACCATTAGTAAGAAAAATAGGAATTTTTACTCCTGTTTGTTTTAAAATATCATTTTGATAAGTTCTTGATTGAGCTCTTCCTTTGTCTTCAGAAGCAGAAAATCGTTTTGCTTCAACTATTGCAATAGGAGAATTATCCTCAGCCAACAAAAGATAATCAATAAAACGTCCTGAACTATCATCAGAACCAAGAGATAGAATATATTCTTTAGTTTTAAAATTAGATTTAACTGAATTAACTTCCTCTTTGATATATTTCTTAAGCCAGTCAGCAGTTCTCAACTGTTTATCAATAAGCTGTTCTCTAGTGGTTTTTTCATCCATCCAAAGTCTAAAGAAGCACATTATTATTTAAATTCTACCGGAAATTTTACAAAAAAAGGATATATGTCTTCAAAGAAATAAAATAAAGCCTTACTTTTAGATAATTCCTAGTCATCCACAAAAAATATAAACTTTCACCAGAATTAATTTTCCTCATCTGATACGGCAGTATTATAGTGGCAGTATACGACCCTCCCAAGGTTGTGACCCGGGTTCAAATCCCGGCTGCCGTAGCTTTTGCGAAGGCAGACGGAATAATTAAAAAATAACCCTATTACTTTTTAGAAATGTTTATATATCTAATTTTTATCCTTCTAATCAATAAAAAAATTGCAGGTGACCTCATGAAAAAAACAATTCTAACTATCTTAACCTTAATGACAATTTCCTTGTTCTTGTTTGGCTGTTCTATTACAGATTATTC
>JAHJDQ010000178.1 GCA_018812355.1 Nanobdellota archaeon
AATAATGATATACTTTATGAGATGAATCGAAAATATACTGTAGAAGGATATGTTAAGTTGATCAATAAAATCAGGACTAAATTTCCACAAATTACCCTCGCTACTGATCTTATTACCGGCTATCCATCCGAAACTGACGCCCAACACTGGGATACCCTCAATCTTTTAAGACAAATTCCTTTTGATGTCATCAACATCTCTCGTTTCTGGCCGCGACCAAAAACAAAAGCTGCCGAATACAAACAGCTCCCTGAAGATATTATTAAACATCGTTCTGGAACGATAACCAGTATCTGTCAAAACATTTCCCGTTTACAAAACGAACGCTGGTTAGGAAGAGAATGTAATATCATTATTGATGAACAAGGCAAAGAACCACAACAATGGATCGGCAGAAACTCTGCTTACAAACCAGTAATCATTGAGGGCAATTACAAATTAGGACAAATTATTAAAGTAAAGATTAAAAAACATACAACGTTTGATTTAAGAGGAGAAATCCTCAGCTGACTCTTTCTCCATCTCCCTAGCCACTTCTTTTCGCACATCTTCATCTTTAATATGATTTCCTTTTTTATCGCTATAAGAACGAAGATGATTTTTTATCTGTCCATAAATGTAAGCAGTATCACCCACTAATTCATCTTTAAAACCTCTTTCTAAAGGCATTTGATAAAATACTTTGTTAATCAACCCTTTCATAAAAAAATTAAACGGTCTCATCCCCATCCTGCCCCGATAATCTGAGAGCACCCAAGAATCAAAAACTATGTTAATATCGCCTTGCTGAAACTTCTTTTTTATTTCATCTATTTTTTCTACCGTTTCCGTGACATTATCAAGGGTTAACTTAATTTTAATCATTAAAGTAACATACTTAGTTTTAATTTTCATCGGTCTTAATTCTAAGTGTGTTTTTCTACCTTGTTCGGTAACTAATTCTTCAGTTTTCTTTTCCCGTTTTTCATAACCACGACCAACAACTGCTTTATTTATCGTCGAAAAAAGTTCATCAACTCTAAAAATACCTTTATACTTTAATTCCCGATTATTAATGATCAATTCTTTTTCGTAATGAATATCCATTTTCTATGTTTGATAAGTATATTTGTATACATTCAAATAATTTTTTATTTTTTGATAAAGATCATCAAGATCACTCTTAACCCAGGTCTCAAACTTTTTAAAATGTCTCCGGTTAAAATAGAGTTCCCCAATTGTATTCAAAAACCAAAATAAAGGTTTATCTTCCCATTTACTGTGCCGATCTGTAATTACATAAGCATCAAATGTAATCCTAATTAAACCTTGATTAAGCCGCAAGGTTTTTTTTTCATGTTCCACTTCAACATCTTTAATATCAATTCCATGCAATTTTGTCCTAATCACAATTTTGTAATAATCACTGGAAGTTTTCCATGGTTCTAAAATCAACTTGTACTGCCGGCCTTCCGCAGTAACTAACTCCTCATTCATCTTCTCGTACCAGTCCCAGCCTTTCTCAAAGAAAAATGAAGTAATCAAATTATAGAGTTCAGCGTAATTAAACAAACCTTCATAACTAAATTTTAAATGATCAGTGACGATATACCTTTCGCTCATTTTCCGCCTCTTTGATAAACTTCTTTTCAAACTTGTTTTTGCAATGATTTGTGTTTGTTCCAGCACACAAATCTTGTTCCAAAAAACTGAGTTTATCCTTCAGTTTTTTGTTACCGTAGAAAACCCAGTATATAGTTAGATTTACAATAACAATTAACATTAACAATAATAGCGGGTTCATTCTAATGGGAAGGGATATTACACTTATAAATTATTCTGTTATTGGGATAATTAATAATCCTAAACACTCAATCACCAAAAACTTTAATAAGCACCACTAATAAACATAAACTAAAGAGGGTGTAAAAAAGATGGTTAAAGGATTTTTTAAAAATTTATTAAGTAAACTCAGGTTTAACCCTTTCAGTAGAAAAAGTCATATTAAACTTGGTTTGTACGGCCCGCCGAACGGCGGAAAATCTACTCTTGCCAATAAAATTTGTCAAGATTGGTTAGGAGAAGATATGTCTTCTGTTTCTCATATTGCTCACGAAACTAGGGAAATTAATATTAAAGAACAAGTCACAATTAAAAACAAAAAAGGGAAAGAACTCACTTTTTCCCTAGTCGATACTCCTGGAATTGCCACTAAAATTGATTATGAAGATTTTCTCAAGAAAGGAATGAAGAAAGCAGAAGCCAAAGGTAGAGCTAAAGAAGCTACTAAAGGTGTCATTGATTCCATCAAGTGGCTTGATAACATGGATGCCGTTGTTGTTGTGCTTGACTCTACTGTTGACCCTTATTCCCAAGTTAACATCACGATTATCGGCAATTTGCAAGCACGAAAAATTCCAGTTTTAGTCGCCGCAAACAAGATTGATCTCAAAAAATCAAAACTTGAAGCGGTTAAGGCCGCTTTCCCACAATATGGATTAGTTGGTATTTCTGCTAAATACGGTAAAAATGTGGAGGATTTTTACGAACAATTATTTAAGTTGGTATAACTATAACATTTATAAATAATAAAATATTACTGATTACAGAAAAAGAGGTAAAACAGAAAAAATGGTCACATTTCAATTTATTCCATATCAAGATATTGAAACCCTTTCCTCTGCGAAAAGGGTAAACAAACTTTTAAACATCGTTAAGGACAATAAAATTGTCTTAATGGAAGGCCGCTTGAAAAAGGAAGAAGAAGCTGATTTAATCGAAATTACAATGGAAGAAATTTCCCCTCGCTTTAAGGGAATTGAATTAAGTGTCATTTACCCAGATAAAGATAAACAAAATAGAATGCAAAAAATTAAAGGTGGCTTTGCCAGAGTTTTGCTAGGCGATCGACAAGGGATGACGATTATTGGTCCTGCCTCAATCGTCCAAAAGATTGAAAAGAATCCTGATAAAATTGAATTGTTTACTAACGAAGCAAAAACTCCTCGTTACCGAGGAAAGAAGAAAAAGAAATTATAATTATGCCTCATCAATGCGTTCGATGTAATACGCTCTATCCCGATGGAGCGGCAGAAATTCTTAAAGGCTGCGGTTGCGGAGCTAGATTATTCTTTTACATTAAAAAGAAACATATTGAAGAAGGCAAAGAATTGATCAGTAATTTATCCCTTGACGATAAAAAACAGATTGAAGATGATATTGTTGAGATTCTCCACATTAAAAAAGAAGATGGTAATCGTCCAGTAATTTTAGATTTAGAATCAATCAGAGTTCTTAAACCTGGCAAGTATGAACTAGACATCGTTCATATGTTCAAGAAGGATCCCCTTATTATTAAATTAGAAGAAGGTAAGTATGTCATCGATCTTCCGCAAGCATTTAAGAAGGAAAAGTAACTACTCAAAAACTGCGTGGCAATTTTTTAGAGAACAAATGTTAACAAAATGATAAAAAACAAACTACAGTCATCCTAAATAACTTTCTCTTTTTTTATCTTTCAGATGATCGACAATAATTTCCATTTGAATAAGTTACATCTAAATCTTGAAGCCGTTCTACACTATAAAAACGAGATTCAAAAAGATCCCTAATTTCATCTTCTGAGGCATTATGTTGCCTAAATAATTCAACAGTTTCAAAAATTTCGTCGTCTCCAGGAGCAGTACCCATTGCAGGAGTATTTGGATAACAATATCTATTAAAAGCTTCCATATGAATATTTTGATTCTGAATTGATATTTCAAAAGGAAAATAAGAGTAAACATGTACATCTCTTACACCAAATGAACTCTCTGAAGCATACACACTAATATTCTGCTCTTCTGTTAAATCCATAACAAAGTTAGCTAAGTTCTCATAGTTTTCTCTACCTTCACCATTTTTACAAGATTGTAAAAAAATAACAGCATAATCATTAAAATTAGCTAAATGCGAAAATAGTTCCCTATCAGATGGGTCTAACATTCTAGTTTCATCTTCTTCTGAACAACTTTCCATAGCACAATTAGGAGCTGAAAATGATAACACATTTCTAACTCCATGACCAGCAATTAGCAAAAGATCAATCTCTGGAATGAGATCTAAAGCAGTATAAAAATCATTTTCATGCTCAGCTACAATAAAATGAGTATTATAATTTTGAGAGATTCCTTCTATTAAAGTACTATTTCTATATAATGCTCGAGTATCATCTCGGCAAGGGTAAACAATTAAAGCATTAGGACGAGCAGTATCATCAAAATCTGATCCGAATCCTTGAGTTAAATTGATATCTCCCAAAAGAGAGTCAATATTATCTTGATTAATATTACATCTCGAATTTGTCTCTACAATGGGCAATGGTTGATTCTCTTCAGAAGTATTATCAGAAGAATTTTTAGCTAAAGCTAATGCTAACAAACCAGTAACTAAAATTCCGCCTAATTTTTTGATTTTTGAAACCATTTTTGCCATATTTTAGTATCTATAAGCATTAATAATATATAAATGTTTTGTTTATTTATCACTTAGAAGTGGTATCAATGTTTCTTTCACATTTTTACATGATATCTTTCATAAATAAGATGTTATTCACTCACACCTTCCCTTTAACCGCTTTACACAAATAACAAGTTATTTTCTAAAGCTTGCTTCGCTGCGCTTTATCAGAAATAATTGCACTATGCCCAGATAAATCTTCAATAATAATCTTGGTCTTCTCCCGACCTAACATGATCTTATTTAACTTCTTAATCAAATTCTTTCCTTTCTTCCGAGCCACAGCATCATCTTCCGATTCCATTGTTGATTCAATCACTTTTTTAACTCTCATTAACAAGCCTTCTACATTAGTCACGTAACCATTAGTTGCTGGACCAGGTTCAATCGTAATGATATGCGGAATTTTTACAGTAGCTTCACCAGATTTAACAATTTTAATGCTCAAGTCATCTTCACTAGTAACTTCTAATGTATACTTACAGGGTTCTTTTTGTTCTGCTGGTTCAACATCAGACTTATTATAACCACAACCAGTACACTGCATCGAAAATACAAACACCCGGCCGAAGTAAGGGATTTCAATCTCTTCCTCTCGTAAAGTAAGTTGTTTTTTCCCGCAAAAGTTGCACATTTGATTCTTTAACTCAGACATATTGTTAGAGATAGAAGAAAGCTTTAAAAACATTTTGTTTCAACTTTTTAAAGAGTATTTCTGAGAAGGAAATTTTATAAAGAGAAGTTAAATAATCAGACTTATGCGCCGGTAGTTTAATGGCTAGAATCCGGGCCTTCCATACGAGAAAAGTTCCTCAAGACTATCCTCGCGAAGGGAGCCTGTGATCCGAGTTCGAAAGATAAGGTTTAGCTTAGAAATGTCAAAAATTCATGGAAATTTTTGATCATGATCAAAAACCATTGTTTTGGTTTTTGACAATCCAGCTGGTTCGTTTAGGCTGTAAAACCTGTCACGAAAGTCTCGGCCGGCGCATGCTTTCTAATTACTAAAAATGTCCAAAACATTTATAAAGCTCCTCCCTAACTTAATTATTAATATTTGGATACGGCCGAGTTGAATAGTACAAAAATACTACTTCTTCTCAATAAAATAGTCAAAAAGAATATTTTAGTAAATCGAATTCAAAGGAGAAATAAATATGTCATTTGAAAAATTAAATGTAAATATAGAAATAGTTAAAGGACTAAAAGAGATGGGTATTACAAGCCCAACAGAAATTCAACAAAAAGCAATCCCTATAGTACTAACCGGAAAACATCTTATTGGCGGTTCTAAAACAGGTTCAGGTAAAACTGCCGCTTTTGGAATTCCTTTAGTCCAAATGATTAAACCTAAACAAGGCTTACAAGCCCTAATTTTAGCACCAGTACGAGAACTAGCTGTCCAGATTTCTGAAGAATTAAAAAAGTTCGGTAAACATCTAAACTTTTCCGTCACTACTGTTTATGGCGGTGTCGGATATCAACCGCAAATTGACGGCATGCGTAACTCAGAAATTGTTGTCGCTACCCCAGGAAGAATGTTAGATCATTTACAAAGCGGAAATGTCGACCTTTCTAAAATAAAATTCTTTGTTTTAGATGAAGCTGACAAGATGGTTGAGATGGGTTTTATTGAAGATGTGGAAAAAATCATGTCCCAAACTCCAAAAAATAGACAGATCTTACTTTTCGGAGCAACAATTTCTCATGAAATTGAACAAATTAAGAAAAGGTACATGCCTGATTCGGTTTCTGTGGAAGCCGAACGACATGTCCAAGAGGACTTTTTAGAACAATACTTCTGTGATTTAAGACCGCACGAAAAGTTTTCTTACTTAGTTAATACCCTTAAGAAAGAAAAAAGTGAAAAAGTAATCATCTTTTGTTCAACCAGAACTACTGTAGAATTAATTGGTCATAACCTCAAAAAGCAGGGAATTAAAAATGCCATGATTCATGGTAAATTAACTCAAAGTCGTAGATTAAGCGTAATTGATGATTTTAATAAAGGTAAAATTGATATCATGATTGCTTCTGCAGTTGCTGCTCGAGGAATTGATATTAAGTTTGTTAGTCATGTTATTAACTATGACCTTTCCCAGGATCCACAAGAGTATGTGCACCGAGTGGGACGAACAGCCCGTGCAGGAGAAAAAGGAAAAGCGATTACCTTACTAAGTGATAAAGATTATGGTACGTTTAACCAAATCTTAGATCGATATAGTAATTTGAATATTGAAGAAGTTCAAAAAGGCGAATTTCCTAAGTTAACTTTTGAAACGAGAATGGAACGAAGACCAAGAAGTTTCGGCCAAGTTGGTAGAGGGAGATATTCCAATGCAAGAAACGGATCGCATAGAAGTGGCGGATCACGTTTCCCTTCCCATTCTGGGAATCAAAGAGGGTCAAACTTTTCTTAAATTTTTTTTTACATTTCCTTTATCACTAACCCATAAAATTTAAATAAGTCAACTACTTTCTTTCCTCTAAGCCAGGTAAAGGTGAAAAATGAGGGAGTTAAGCTTAGAAAATCCAGCTGGTTAGTTTTTATAAATTGTAAAACTTCCTCTTCCACAAGATTTGCTTGGCCAAATACTTTTTTTAGGATAAATTTTTATAAAAAATTATTAAAACAAAATAAGATTACAGTAATAACAGAGGAAGAAATTTAATCTCTCCATAACAACTTACTCTAATTTTCTCCCAAATAACCTTTATAGGCATACTTCTTTGTTTGCATGTCTAAGAATTTCTTCATGATCGCTTGTAAATTCCAAATGCGGTAATATAACTGGTCGTAATAAATACTTTCCAATTCTTTCTTAAAAATATATTCATTATAGATTTTACCTAATTTTTTAGGCAACCATTTCCCCATAAAGGTTTTCTGCCAATCATAAAGCACTGTACCATCAATAGTAATTTCAATCCGGCCACTCGTTAAGCATTTTTTCTTACCGTCAACTTCAATTTCCATTTCTTTCATGTCAAAAATAATTGGTCTGAAGACAATTTTATAACTAATATAATCATTCACTTCTTTCGTCATCTGCCAGCGCCACTCCTGTTCTGCTCCAGCTGGAGAAGGTATCTTATGTTTATAATCAACCTCATGCCACATATAACCATAATTCTTCGCCCAATCAATCACTGCTGCATAAAAACCGTCAAAATCAAATATCCCAGCATAACGTAAAGTGATTGTTTTTAAAGGTATACTTCCCATAAAGAATGTGATTACTTTTAGTTATATAAATATTACTCTTCTACCTTATCAAACCAAACTTTAAACTCTTCTTTCTTAATTTTAAATTCTCCAGAAAAATCATGTTTCTTAACCGCATCAATGTTAGTCATTACAAATTCCACTGCTCCAACCTTCTCTTTAATCTCTTGCTGATACTTAACTAAACTTTCTTTCATTTTCTCACTAACCATTAAGAATAATCTTATTTGTTCCAACTTTTCTAAACCAGCTTTCTTTCGTAACTGTTGTATATTCCTACTCACCTCTCTAGAAAAACCTTCCGCATCTAATTCCGAAGTCCTTTCCGTATTCAAATAAATAAAACCAAATTTAAACTCAGCTTCAACAAAAGACTCAGGAACTTCTCTTGCAATGATTAGCATTTCCCGGGTAATTCTAACCTCTTTCCCATCATACTTAAACTTAAACGCTTTTTCCCGATCAATACTTTCAATAAT
>JAHJDQ010000179.1 GCA_018812355.1 Nanobdellota archaeon
AATCCCACAACAACTGGAATACAAAGAGAAGATTATCTTCGGGCTGACGTTCCAACAGCTCTTGTATGCGATAATCTTCTCTCCCGTAGCGATAGCTATCCTGTTCAAGCTTCCGTTCCCTCTCTACATCAGAATCTCTCTTGCCCTTATCCCTTCTGGCATGGCAGGAATCTTCATGTTCACTAATATCCCTAAACAGTTCAAGAACTGGTCAAAATGGCTAAGATGGCAAAGATTTGACAACACCCATCCAAAAATGAAGCTGTTCTTGGAAATAGAAAAAATTGAGAACGAGGTAATCCTACTAAAATGAGAAAAGTATCAATCCTGAAAGTTGAACCAATCAATTTCACGCTCAGAAACAATCAGGAGAAAGAAATCATCACCAGAACCTTCCAGAAATTCCTCAATTCTTTAGATTTTCCTGTTCAGATAGTCATAGCCACAGACAGCTTAAACCTTGACACTTATCTGGCAAAATTGGAAGAAAGAGCAACCGGAAAAGAGTATTCCAAAATCATGGAAGATTTCAGGAAACATTTACAGAACATGATCCTTTCTGAGAAACTGCTTAACCGTTCTTTTTACCTGGTTGTTCCGGAAAAAGAAAACATCATCTTAGAAGCAGGGGTGTGTGAAGAACTGCTCAAGAACATGAACCTTAAATTTACCAAGCTGAAAGATGGGGAGCTAATGTTTACCATAAGCAGATTCTTTAATGACTTATATGAAGACAATAAAGAAATCAAGCAGGAAGAATACCTGTACTTTTCCATAGCACCAAAAGAAATCATCAATAGACCGACAGAATTACAGTTTAACGACCTTTTTGCCAGAACTATTGCTGTGAAAGGTTATCCTAGAACAGTAGAAGAAGGATTTCTGGACAAAATCATCACCTTAAACGGCAACTTTGACATTTCCTTACACATAGAACCTTACGATATTGAAACCATGATGATCACCTTAAATAAAGAATTACAGAAACAGAGAGGCGATTTATGGTCAATGGAAAATAAAGGTATCATCAACCCTTCTTTAGAGATCAAGTATCAGGATACAAGGAAAGTGTTGGAAGAATTGCAGAAAGGCAACCAGAAAATGTTTAACGTTTCCTTGTACATAACTTGTAAAGGCAAAACCATAGAAGAACTAAATTTATTATGCAAAAAAATAGAATCTGAACTAAACGCTTTGTTGATGATTCCTACCACCCCAAGATACCAACAGCATCTCGCTTTGAAATCTGTTCTACCTTTAGGAAAGAATGAACTGAACATTAAGCGGAACATAACCACGACAGGACTGTCTGCATTCTTTCCGTTCACTTCACAATTCTTGCAGTTAGACGAATCTGGCATCCTGTTAGGATTGAACAAGAATAATATCCCAATCATCAAAGACATCTTCAAGCTCTATAATGCTAACGGCGTAGTTTTAGCCTCATCAGGCGGTGGAAAGTCTTACTTCACTAAACTGATGATTTCAAGATTATTGCTTAACGGCACAAAAGTTATGGTGATTGATCCACAGGCGGAATATGTTGACTTAGTAAACCGTTTTGGCGGACAATTGATTACTATATCAAGAGATTCTGAAACTATCATTAACCCTTTAGACTTGATGGGGCATGATTATGATGAAAAAAAGCTTACTTTGTTAGAACTCTTCCCGATAATGATAGGGCAGACTTCAGAAATCCAAAAAGCAGTTCTTGACAGGGCTTTAACAACAATATACAAGGAGAAAGGCATCACTAACGATAAAACAACATGGAAAAAAGAACCGCCCCTGATGGAAGATTTACTGCAACAGCTCAAAGATATGTCTAAATATGCCACAATTGTAGAAAAAGAGACTTACAGAAGCCTGATAAACAGGATTGAGATGTATGTGACCGGCGTCTTTTCTTTCCTTAACAAACAGACAAACCTGAATTTCCAGAATAGGTTTGTGGTATTTAACGTTGGTGAGATGCCTTCACAGGTTAAGCCGACAGTGATGTTCTTGATTCTTGATTATGTCTATATGAAGATGAAAAAAGACATTGAGCGTAAGGTTCTGGTAGTAGATGAAGCGTGGTCTTTATTACAAAGAACGGAAGATGAAGGATACATCTTTAAGATTGTCAAGACCTGCCGGAAATTCAATCTAGGTTTATTGCTGATAACGCAAGATGTCGCTGATTTGATTAAAAGCGACGCTGGGAAGGCTTTGTTAAACAATTCTGAATATACCTTATTATTGAGACAGAAGCCTTCCATCATTGACCAAGTGGAGAAAACCTTTCATCTGTCTATGCAAGAGAGAGAACGGCTATTGACAGCATCAACAGGGGAAGGAATACTGATTATCTCTAATGAGCATTCTGAGATCAAGATAATATCTTCACCAGAAGAGCATCAGTTTATTACTACCAATGCTGATGAACGATTAGCAAAGGAACGGGAGAAAGCCAATGAAATAGTAACAGAATTTGAACCTGCGTGTGATTACAGTAAAGGAATCTTCCGCAGGAAAGACCTTACCAAAGAACAAGTTGAGGATTTGTTGAAGCATGGGTATCACCTCTCTGCTCATATTGGATTATTTGGCGGAAGACAGGAAGAGTTTCTGCTGAAGCCAAGAAGTAACGAAAGTCTTGAACATTTTTTTTTAATAAAAGCAATAGAAGAATACGTAAAAGCATATACTAAAAAAATAGAACTGTTTGAAACAAAAGATGCTGATATTGTTTTTGAATATCAAGGAAAAAAAATTGCTATTGAAGTAGAAACAGGAGCAAAGCTTCGGGCTAAGAATCCACGAATTGAGCAGAAAGTAAAACAGCTTATAGAATTGTATGGGGACAATTGGTTTTTCGTGGTAACAGACTGGACAGTTAAAGAAAAATATCAGAAATATGGTGAGACTGTTGGCAGAAAAGAAGTTCCAGCTATCCTCAAAAAACGCTACTTTTTGTCTGGTTCAAATTTTGAGGGTAGAGACTCTCAAACCTCAAAAAAGCGCAGTTTCGAGGTTCAAACTGCGCCCGGTATTAACGATAAAAGTGATAGCTGTTTGAACCAAAATATGGAGGCAAACGAAAATGGAACATGAAAACAAACCAATAGTAGAAACACAGGTAATGAAGAACAAGGATGGGAAGTATGTCATCCATAAGACAATAATCACTGACATAAAGCCGGTGAAGTATTATGAGAAAGTTTTTGAGAGTAAGGAAGGGTGAGTTTTTACCCTTTTTTTATTAATAAATATATCTTAGAACAAGATTTTAGAGAAAGAAGGTACTCTTATAAAAAAGATCACAGGCTTATCACAAAAGCAGGGCAGATACAATCCCTTGACCAATTTTAAAGCAAATATAAAAAAGACTTAAGCACCCTAAAACCATAATTAATCTCCATTCCCAGTTAGCATACTTCCACATCAATTTAACATTTTGTGTTTGTTTTTCTGATAATTCTTTTTTTAACTCTTTAATGTTTTTTTCTGTCATTTTAATCTATAGTCTCCATAATCTAAATTTACTACTCTTCTAAATTTTTCTTCATTCTTAATCATTAAAAGCACCATATTTCTTACAAAATAAGCTAATTATATATTTTCAGGAATTTCCCTAGACATGTTAAAAATAATGTTTTTTTAAAAACATTCCTTCTTTTTTCTGCTTCTTCGATCCCTTCATCCAGACATCAAGCCAACAAAGTATTATGAAAAGATGATGGAAATAAAAGAAGGGTGAGTTTTTACCCTTTTTTTATATTATCTTAAACTTTTCTTTCAGACTTATCTTTTCTTTTTCTTGCTGACAACTTTTTTAGCTTTACTTTTCTTAGAACGAGCTTTTGCTAGTTTTACCATCTTAGCTACTTTAGAATGTTTTGGTTTACCGCTAGGGCCACGGCTGATTTTGCCAGATTTTTTACTAGGCTTAAGAACTATCTTCTTTACTACACTCTTTTTTTTTGCCATTGTGTTTTGTACTGGACTCGGTGAAGGAGTGGCCTGAAACAACGACCAATTCTTAAAACATTGCCTATTGATTTGTTTTACAGGTGATCTTCTTCGCCCCATACACAAGCGATATTCAGTACAGGCTGCCCAAGGTGAGTTTTAGTCCAGACACCAAGGTAGTAGTTTTGAACACTGAACAGAGGCCGTTATGGTTGCATCCTTTTCAGGACAACCGAACTGTCCACTTAATTTTACCAGAAAGAAGCTGAAGTATAAATAACTTTGTCACCACTATAAAAAAATACTTCCTTTCTTTTGCCTTCTTGTACTCAATTGTTGAGCATAAATCATTTTACTTAGTTAATTTATCATACTTCCAAGCAGAACTTATTTTCTTAATTTTAGTTACTTCTTAAAACCAGAATTTATCTTTTA
>JAHJDQ010000180.1 GCA_018812355.1 Nanobdellota archaeon
AAGAATTAACATCACTAAACTTTCTTTTTAATATCAATGAACTTATTGGATCAGAAAGGTCATAATATTTATAGCTTTGATAATTAAGAAATGAAGTAAAAGCATTACAAACATTTTTTATATATCCCTCAAAATGAGCATAAAATACAGGTATTGAAATTCTGAATATTGTTGAATCATTTAATTGTGAAAAATTAAGAAAAGCTGTTATTTCAGATATCTCTTTTTTTCTCCACGCAAGATCCGAATAAACAAAATCAATTAATTGTTCTTCGGTCTTGATCTTCATTTTTAAAATATTCCTCACTAAATGGCATTATTTTTGGAATTCTATCATAAAAATTTGCTCCTGCTCCAATATTATTGGTAAATTGTGTTTGTGACCATAAAGTTATGATCTTTTGTTTTAATTTTTCTATATCATAACTTTCATCCCAAGAATTGATATTTTTTGCCAAACCAATTGTAATAGCTTCAAATGAAGAAATCATAAATTTTCCTTTAAAAGATTCCGAATTGGTGTAATATTTCTTAAATGTTGAATCTTGAAGTGCTAAATTTATTAATTTAAATACTTTTAAAAATGAGGATTTTTCAGTTTCATAATTGAAAGTTTCATTAAGACACATTTCTTGAGTTTTCTCGTTTAAAAATTCAGCAATATCATTAGAACTTTTAATTTCATCTAAATTACTATTTTTGAAAATTAAAAATCTTAAGACTAATTCCATATTATATTGTTCTTCAATCTGTTTATCACTCAATGAAACAGCATCTAAAAAATTTTGATCTTTAGATAACTCAAAAAGCCAGATATAAAATGGTTTATTCATCATAAGGATTAAACAATTTCTTAATTCTTGATCTGTTAATCTAGAACCTAAAGAATTTAGTCTTTGAAATAATTCGTATCTTAATTTGTCATCACTTTTTCTTTGAACAATCTGCACATTTAGTTTGCTTCTTTTAATATCTAAAACTAAAGATGGATCAATTGTTTCAATTGTTTCTCTCTCTAATAAAGATAATATTTTAGTTTTCTGAAGTACTAAATTAGGTATTAATATTCCATTTTCATCTTTTAATATCCCAAAGAACTGGAATATTGTGGATAATCTTTGGAGTCCGTCTACTATGTCCCATTTACCATTTTCTTCTTGAGAAACAAAGATGGAAGGTATTGGGATACCTAACAAAAGTGATTCAATTAACTTTGATCTTTGAAGGTCTGTCCATCTAAAAACTCTTTGAAAATCAGGATGAATGTTTAATTCTCCCTCTTTGTACATACTCATAATTTCACCAAGTGATATAGAATAAGAATCAGTATAGATTTCTTTTGATTTTTCAGCAACTTCTTGTTTTAAATTCATTTTAAACCACCTAACAACTTTGAGTTAATGGTGATTTATAAATATTGTTGTGTTTTTGTCTTTTTCTCTTAAGTCCCCCCCCAGTTTTAATTAAATCTAAAAAATTTGGGAGAGGAGCTACTGCACCGCAACCGTTTATACAATGTTATGTTTAGTCACGAAGTGATTAGTTATTTTCTTTCTCTAGGTCGTATAAACGAAAGTGACAATGGTTTAAATCTTCGGAAATGAACACAGTGAATGCACCTGCAAGGCGAGAAAAATATTTTGGCTAACATCGCGATTATCCGAAGTTGGCGAAGCCAATTTGGGAAAATTCCTGCAAGGGATTTTCCGGATAATCGCTGTTAAATACCCCGACGACCAAAGGGAGGAGAGTGCAACGTGGTCGACTGACCGAAGGGAAGGAGAAGTAAAATTTAAGTTTACATCAATCACCCGAAGGGTTCATACTGTTTAAGACTCTCTCACGTTTTACATAGGTTTAGAACATCAAGGGCAATCTCTACTTAGAGTTTTACATTTAGTTTATTTCGGCACAGAGTTTTTTAGGGGTTTCCTCATTCCAAGTCGAAGGCTTATCTAATTCAAAGAATCAAGGGCGGGCGTTATTTAGTTTTTCTCTAATAGTTTTGACTTGTTCTTCAGTTAAGTTTTCAATAACCTCTTCCATCTTGAGAACGAAACTTCTTGCTGTTTCTGAATCTTTCTTCAGCTTATCTAAATCAATCTCTTCTGTCACGTAATATTGAGTATCAACACGTAACTCTTTTGCTAATTGAAGTTCTTTATAGAAATGTTCTTCAACTAAATTATCCTCAACAAAGAGAAAACTCATTAAAGAAATTGTGCAGTCATGTATCTCTGACTTTATCCCACATTTTTGGAGTAAAGCATAGAATGCAAAATAACGAGCATAATAAGCTGTTGTTGAAATCCAATCAATCTCGTCTTTTTCAGTAGCAGATTCCAGCATATTCAAACTACTTTTTGCTTTCTTAATATAAACATTACAAAGATTAGCATTTGGTTGTTCTAATTTGATTCCTCTTTTTTGTTTCCAACACCATGAAACATGACTTTTTGGATTTTTATCTTCTTTCATCGTAAAACCTCCATAGAGCGTTAATAAATTGTTCTGGATTCTGAAGAATGATGTGATTTTTAATGGTTTCTATGATTAAAGGGTCTTTTTTTCTCAGTCCTAATTCAAAATTCTTTAATGTTGATTTTTTGACATTAATTGTCTTCCCATAGGTTTTGCCTATTTTTTTAATATTTTGAATCTCTTTATCAGTTAATTGACCTAAATAAAAAAGGTCAATATCACTATCTTCTTTGAA
>JAHJDQ010000181.1 GCA_018812355.1 Nanobdellota archaeon
GATTTGTCCCACAGCCAGGGTGAAAAGCGATATTACTGTCCTGGCAAAATTGGCGATGGTATTCTTATCCCAACAGGGAATCTTCGATCTGTAAGGTTTACTCATCGTGATTTAAAAATTAGAATTATTGGCGCCGCTTATTGGCGAAAGGGGCAAAAGATATATGAAGAACGCAATAAATAATACTGATGAAAAGATGGATGATGTGAGAATTATTCCGGATTTTCTGCCGTCTCCCGAAGAACTTGCTTTTAGGGAGGAGACTGTGAAAGTGACTATATCCCTGAGTAAATCAAGCATTGATTTCTTTAAGAATCAATCAAAAAAATACCATACTCCTTATCAAAATATGATTCGTAAACTATTAGATAAATATGTTGGTATGCAGAAAAATGCATGATTAGTAGTACCTAATCTTGACTTGGAATGGTAGCATTTTTAATTTCACCATTAAATTAGAGGAGAAAATATTTGGAGCTCCAAGCATATTTTGAAAACATTACAGAAGTAATTCAAAAAGAGTTAAAGAGCGCAAGTAAATCAATTTTTATTGCAGTTGCGTGGTTTACTGATAAAGAACTCTTCAGAACGATATGTGAAAAAGCCAGGAGTAACAAAAAAGTCGAATTGATACTGGTTGACGATGAAATCAACCGTAACAGCGGTTTAAAATTTCATGAATTGGAAACCTCTGGCGGAAAAATATTCTGGATTAAGGATGAGGCGAACAACGGTAAATTAATGCACAATAAATTTTGTGTTATCGATTCATCTACAGTAATAACAGGCTCATACAATTGGAGCTACCACGCCAAACAAAGCCATGAAAATATTACTGTAGTTAAAGATGATATCCAGTTAGCAAGTCAATTTATAGATGAGTTCAATTCTATTAAGAGAAAATATTATGGTGAAATTAGAGATAGAATAGGAATCGATATTGATAAAATATCAATTCGTCTTGAGGCTATCAAAAATGTAATATTTCTTGAAGATGAAGAGGATATTGTATTCCAAACAAGCAAACTAAAAAAACTATTGCAAAAATATTCCCTGGATGAAAATAAAATAATCGATCAAGCGTCTACTATAGAAGATTTTCTATCAAGAAAAAAATATGAGAAAGCGATCAAGCTGATAGAGAACTTCCTGAGTCAATTTAGAAAAGTGATACTATATGTTAATCAAGAAATACCGGCACTTAAACTTGAGATAAAAGCATTAGAGCTCCAGATTAATTCTTTAGAAAATGAAAAAACTGATCTGGAAAAAACAATTCGTGAATTTGAAATCAGACACAATCGTGAATTAGGCGCTATTGTTCTTAAAATCCTTGAACTGCGGAAGAGGAGATTAAAAGTCGAAGCAGAAAAAGACAGCGCAAAACAAAATGAATACGAGGAAGCAGAGAAAGACTATTCGGAATATCAAAGTGACTTTTCTGAGATTCAATCTGAAAAGTATTCTAAACTATCTTCCGAAGATGAAATAGAAATTAAAAAAATATTTCGTAAGGCAAGCAAATTATGTCATCCTGACGTGGTAAATGATGAGCAGAAGGAAAAAGCCGAAAAAATATTCGCTGATTTAAATAAAGCATATAAAGAAAATGATATAAAAACGGTAATGATAATTTTATATAATCTGGAAGATGGTAATTTTTTCGTTTCCAAATCAGATAGTATAAAAGAGTCTGATCAATTAAGAATGAAAGTCATGGAACTGGAGCTAATTCGTGATGAATTAATCAAATCAATCAGTTTAATAAAAGAATCTGAAACCTATCAAACGATAGCCGAGATTAAGGATTGGGATATTTATTTTAAAGAAACCCATGAAAAATTGGTAAATGAACTAAGAAATCTGGAAAATTCAGATTAATAAAAAACAGTAGTATGGATAATAATTCATCAAATTCATTGGTTAAAAAAGAAGCTACTTCTCTTGTCAAAGTCAATAAACAAATTCAGATCACTAATAAACTTTTGTCATTGACATCCATCGATGAAAACTTCATTTCATTTTTTCTCACCAAATTCGAGTTTTTTGTAAAAATAATCTCAACAGGGTATAAATTATCATCAGAATTACTTGCGAAATATCAAGATAAATATTACTGGTTCAATTTAAGTTGTAACGAATCCCTAATTTGGTCAGATGAATTAATTGAAAGATATAAAGACAACTGGGATTGGGAGGGTTTAAGCTGGAATAAATCCATACCATGGTCAATTGAATTAATTGAAAGATATGAAGACTATTGGGATTGGAATGGGCTGAGTCGAAATGAATCCGTACCTCGGTCTTTTGAATTAATTAAAAAATTTAAAGAGCGATGGATTTGGGCTATAATGAAATATCATTACATGAAAAATATTCCCTGGACAATTGAATTGATAAATATAGTAAAGGACGAGTTTTCATGGGATCTTTTAAGTGAATATATTGCCTTACCGTGGTCACTTGAATTAATAAAAATGTATGAAGATTATTGGGACTGGAAGAGGTTAAGTAGAAATGAATCTTTACCTTGGTCAATAAAATTAATTAGGAGGTATAGAGACAAATGGGACTGGAATTATTTAAGTGAAAATAAATCCATATCTTGGTCAACTGAATTAATAGAAAGATATCAAGATCAATGGGATTGGTATCGTTTAAGTGGAAATGAATCTTTACCTTGGTCAGTAGAGTTAATTGATAAATTTATCGGCAAGGGGAATTGGAGTAACTTAAGTAGAAATGAATCCTTACCCTGGTCTATAGAATTAATAGAAAGATATCAAGATCAATGGGATTGGTATAATATGAGTTATAATGAATCTTTACCCTGGTCTATAGAATTAATTGAAAAGTATATCGGCAAATGGAACTGGGGTAACTTAAGTAGAAATGAATCCTTACCCTGGTCTATAGAATTAATTGAAAAATATATCAACAACTGGGATTTTGGATGGTTGAGCTCTAATAACGTCTTACCCTGGACTATTGATTTGTTAATAAAATATGAGGATAAATGGAATTGGGATTATTTAAGTGAAAATGAATCATTACCTTGGTCAATTGAATTATTAGAAAGATTTAAAGATCAATGGAATTGGATATGTCTGAGTTGGAATAAATCCTTACCTTGGTCAATTGAATCATTAGGAAAATATGAAGATATATGGGATTGGGATGAATTAAATCGTAATGGCTTCTTACCCTGGTCAGAAGAACAATATTACGCTGTTGTTTTACCTAAAATCGGTCAGATTGGTCCATCTATACAACATATTATGGATTTTAGTGGAGAAAAAGGTTATCGTTTTTCGCCAAGTGAAAGATTTAAATCTGTTTGGGAAAAAGCCTTTGTACCTTATTTAAATGACCATATTATTGAGGAGGTGTTTCGTCGCTATAAGGACAAGGATAATCTGAACAACTCAGATACATAACAAAGTAGTACGATGGATAATCATTCTTCAAACTCACTAGTTAAAAAAGAGGTTACATCTCTTGTCAAAGTTGATAAACAAATTCAGATCACTAATAAAATATTATCATTGGCTTACAACGATGAAATAACTTCATTTTTCTTAAGACACTATGAATTCTTTGTAATGATAATCTCGAAGAGATACAAATTTTCCGAAGAATTTCTCGAAAAATATAAATATGAGTGGAATTGGAGTTATTTAAGTGGAAATGAATCCTTGCCTTGGTCAATGGAGTTAATCGAAAAATACAAAGATAAGTGGAGTTGGAGTTGGAATGGTTTAAATTTGAACAGATTCCTACCTTGGTCAATGGAATTAATAGAAAAATATATTGATAAGATGATTTGGAGTAATGCTTGGGGTTTAAGTTTTTACGAATCCTTGCCCTGGTCGATAGAATTTATTCATAAATTTAAAAATAATTGGGATTGGCAATGGTTAAGTAAGAATGAATTTTTACCTTGGTCAATGGAATTAATTAATAAATTCGAGTATTTCTGGGATTGGAATATTTTAAGTCAAAATGAATCTTTACCCTGGACTGTGGAATTGATTGAAAAGTATAAGGACTATTGGGACTGGAGAGAATTAAGTTATAACGAATTTTTACCTTGGTCAGTTGAATTAATTGAATTATATAAAGATAGATGGGATTGGAGAGGATTAAGTTGGAATGAATCCTTACCATGGTCATTAGAATTAATAGAAAAGTATAAGGACTACTGGGACTGGGAA
>JAHJDQ010000182.1 GCA_018812355.1 Nanobdellota archaeon
GCTTTATCCTTAATAATCAAAACATTCTCATCATTACGAGTATCACCACCAGCAGAAGGATTAAAAGAACCAGTAATCACCGTTTCAGAATCAACAATAAAAACCTTGTGATGCATATTTTGTTTATTACCATCTTTAACAACATCAATATCTTGATACTTCAAATTAAGATACTTAGAATATTGACTAATTTGACGCGCTTCCATTACACCTTTAATTACAACTCCTGCTTGATTTCTTAACAATAATGTATTAGCAATTCCTTCATGAGTAAAACTAAATGTCATGAAATGAATTGTTGAAGTAGCTTTCTTTAACTCTGCCTTAACTCTTTCTGCACAATGATCTTCGGGACAAAAATAAGAAGATATAGTAATGTTTCCTAAATTAACTTGCGGATTTAATACTTCCTCACCTTTCTTAAATGTCCCGTTCCACATTTCCTGAAATTCCGCTTCATAGTTAGCAGCTAAGACAGAAGATTCAATTAAAAGTAAATTATTATTATTCTTCGTCGCTCCATTAACTGTAGGATTCATACTACCACTACTTACTCTTTTACCATCAATAATACAAAACTTATTATGCATTAATCCCCAGGTATCTGTTTTAACAAAAGAATAATCAAATTCATACAAGTAATCGTTATCCGTAATAACTTTCACATCGAGATAATTAGATTTTTCAAGTAATCTGTTCTGAACCAATTCCAAATCGAGTTCAAACAAAGCACAATGAATATACTCCTTAGCTGAACCGATAAAATCTGCCAAAGCCGTCTCACAATCCTCGTGTGGACAGAAATAGACTTCAATCTCTCCAGAATCAGAAATGTAACTGTTAACTTTCTGATCTGTTAATTTTCCCGAAATTCCTTCTAAATCAATTCCAGAAAAATATAATCCTACTACAATTACCGGCAACAACCCTAATAAATACCTTTTCTTCATCATGAAAGTAAAAATAATAAACTATATTAACTTAATGCTTCTTCAGCAATAATTATGGAATATTGTATCTTTTGCGACCATGAAAAAATCAAAGATGATATCATTTACGAAACTGAAAACTTTTATGTTAAAGTAGGTATCAGTATTATCACTGCTGGCCATGTTATGATTACAACTAAAAAACATTATCGCTGTTATGCAGAAATGCCCAAAGAATTAATCCCTGAATTTGAACAACTGAAAAATAAATTAATTACTTTAATTACGGAAAATTTTTCCAAACCATTCTTAGTTGAGTATGGCATCTGGGGCCAGACTATAGCGCATGCGCATATTCATTTAATTCCTTCTCAAGATAAGCATTACGAAATTAAAAGTATTATTGCAGAATTGGGAATCCCTAGTCCGGTTCCTTTTCAAGAAGGAACATTCCAAACAATGAAAGCATTATACAAAAAAAATAATGGTTATGTTTTATTAGGTGAGAATCATAAAATGTTTTTATTTGATATTGAAAAGGTAAAAAATATCCAAAAGAGTGATACCTTACTTGATTACCGTCCTTTCTTTGCCAAGAAAGGTATTGGTACTGGCAGTTGGAAAAATATGAGCGAAGAAGAAAAATTAGCTGACGAAGAAAAAAGAGAAAAAACAAAAAAACTATTGTTTTCTGTCATGCGCTCTTCGTGAAGGCCGAGCTTTCTCATGACCTTTACCCTTGCCTTGTAATCCTCGACTCTTACGTCCGGCAGAAGTCTTACCCTGAAACACCCTACTTCTGTGTTTTCTTTTACAAATCCAGTTAATCTTTGGATCAGCTTTAATCACGGGATGGTCAGGATCAACTAAAATTACTTCGAACCAATAATGTTTCCCATCTTCAACAACTGGATAAGAATTTAAAACAGCTAGATTAACAAACTTTTTCTGACACCTTTCTTCAGCAATTTGTTGATAATTCTTGCTTAACACTAATCTTGTTCCGAATCTTTTCGGTCTTCGACCACCTTTAATCATCGGTCGACGATGTCCACCTCTAAGAACTCTTTGTCTGACTACTATGAAACCTTGCTTGGCCTTATATCCTAAAGATCTAGCTCTGTCAATTCTGGTTGGTCGTTCCAGTTTAACTGTAGAATTTTCTTTTCTCCACTTGATCAATCTTTCCCGATATAGTTCGGGCATATTTTTCTTTGGTTTTTTCCAAAGTTCTCTTACATGTTTATACATACTCATTTTAGTTGGCCTCCATTTGGTGTTTACTTCGTGCAGTGCCATAAATTTGCTACACAAATTTAATTCGTCAGATTCAGGTAAGCCATTACCCACATCTCTGATTTTATTCTTATTTTTAAAGTGCTTTAAAAAGGTTTGCTAGAAAATCTTTGTTTTTTATAGGTTTAGTTTAAGAATACTAATTTAACTATATAACAGAACGTTTAAATACTATTTTGATATATCAATGATGAGGTGTCCCCATGGAAATTACCCCAATAATTAATGATGATTTTGTTGTCTTGCAAGATGAAGCAACTGTTTCTGAATTGATCGGCAAATTGAAAGAAAAAGAAAAGAGATCAGCCTTAATTTTTAGAAATAAGAAGTATCTCGGTTTGATTGAGAAGAAAGGCCTTTTACATTCAAAGATTGACGTCACGGAAACCAAACTTAAGAATCACATTCAAAAAACACCTTTACTTAGCGAACATGCTGACATTATTGAGACAGCCTACTTAATGTTTCAGTCTAACCTCAGTTATATTCCTGTAGAGAGGAATAAAGAAATTATTGGTATGATCAGAGCAAGAGATCTTGCTAAATTAGCAACAGAACTTACTGAAACTAAAGATTGGAAAGTTAAAGATTTTAAATTAGTTAAATCTGTAAGAGTAAACAAAAATGATCCCATTGCTAAAGCAATTGAGTTAATGAACACAAAAAAAGTTGATAAAATTCCTGTCTTTGAAGAGAATAAACTTTATGGCATTATTACGTATAAAGACATTCTTAGAAGATATTTAAATTGGTCTCCCAAGAGAGATGTTTCTGCTAAATTTAATAAAATGGCCAGTTCCAGAAGTGCCGAAGTAGATATGCCTAATCTAGCCAATTTACCAATTAGTAATTTTAGCACTAATGATAACCTGCTTACTCTCAATAAAGAAGCAACATTAAAACAAGCAGTAATCATCATGACTGAAAAAGGTGTTAACAGTATTATCATTCAAGATGGCGAGGAAGTATTAGGTTTACTCACAGCTAAGAACATCTTAGCTAAAGTCGGCAGTTTAAAAATTCCGGTTAACTATAACATTAAATTTGTTGGACTGAAAGATCTTAAATTAGAACAACATGAAATGTATAATCTCAAAAAGATTTGTAGTAATGAAGCCTTTAAGTTGCAACGGAAAATTAAAAACGAATTTTCTTTGGTCGTCCATTTAAAAAGTTACGATAAACAAGGTACACAACAAAAATTTGTTGTCAATTTAAGAATAGAAGCTCCTGGTCAGACTTTAAGCACATCACAAGATGATTGGGACTTAGAAACGGCAACAAGAAAAACTTTTAATAATGCTAAGAATGCTTTGGATAAGAAATTTAAACCCTGATTATTCTTTTTCTTTTTTTTCTCTAAACTTTCTAGCATTCTCTGCGTTAACAAAACGATAAAGTTTTCCATCTATTTCGGCTTCAACAACATCATCAACGTCCATTAATGGCTCTCCTGTTAAAGCATCCTTTCCAAGTTGACCAGCCTGCGCCGCCCCTTCCATGAACCCTTCTTCTTCCGGAGAAATCTCGCCATCTTCAACTAGTTTCTCACGCCCTTCTTCAGTATAAACATCTTCATCCTTCTCACCATGCTCCATTTCTAACGTTTTCTCTTCAGAGGTTTCTTCCGGTTCAATCCCTTGCTCTTCGGCAGGATAAACTTTTTCTTCAGAATCTTCTTTCTTTTCTTTTTTATTTTCCATCTGCATAGGTAAATTATCCTTGTTTTTAAGGATTATGGTTGTGGAAAGAATAAAAGTATTTAAAATTAAAATAATTAATTAGGATTATGAACAGAATCAAAGCAACTATTTCTACCACTAGAGCGACTATTTCTAGCACCCGTTCAGGAATTGGTATCGCTCGTCATCATGGTATGGCTTTGTTTACAAAAGAAAGAGAACAATGGGTTCCAGAAAAACCAACAGTCATCTTACTACATGGTTATCTTGTCGGTGATGCTTCCATGCATGGGATGGCTAAATATTTAACTCAACGCGGATTTAATACAGATTGTCAGTCATATCCCTTTTGGGAAGACTTAAGGATTGTTGAGGAAGAGATGGAAGAAAAATTAGAAGGAATTTACCATAGAGCAGGCGGGAGATTTATTATCATTGGCCATAGTCAAGGCGGTTTAGTAGGGTATGCCTTAGCTCAATCATATCCACAATATATCAATTTGTTAATTACGGAAGGTGCTCCTTTTAACGGAACTAATTTTGCTAAAATTGCAGATAATCTAGCTAAGGTTGGTCGGTTTATGGGTAAGAAAAAACAATCACAGTTAGAATATTTAGCTACCAGTGCCCGTCAAATGCTTCCAGGGAGTGAATATTTAATACAACTAAATAACCGGGGAGCACCACAGATTCCCGTATTTTCCATTGCTGGAGGTGAGGATGTTGTTGTTCCAGCTGAAAGCGCCCGGCTTAGAATTCCGTCTCCGAACATTGAAAATATACTTGTTGATGGGTTGAGTCATGGCGGGATGATTTCCCGTCCAGGATATAAAATTATAGAAAAAGTATTACACGAACATCTTCAAAGATAAAACCTTAACAAAAACATCACTGTTCCTGCAATTAATGGAACAACTAAATTATCATCAAGAGTATTATCGTTAAAATCAATCTTAATTACTTCTGCCACCATCGCTACAAAACTGCCTAAGAAGGCCATCTGCCAAGAAACAAAGATCATCGCTCCTACAAAACCAGCAAACGTGCCGGCAAGCGTTCCTTCTAACAATTTATTCCCTTTCCAATTAAAGATATTCTTAATTTTGCCATACTTCTCCCCCACTAAATGAGAGACAGAATCTCCTAACGCTAAAATCATAATTGCAGCGAGTGCGATATCTTTATCGAATAATTCCACTACTAATAATACACCGATAAAAAAGAAGATTAAACCCTTACCAGGAAACTGGGTCTTCTGATTACCACGTTCAAAATGGTTGAGAAAGAAACTAAATCCTGGCAACCAAGTTCTCTTACAAATAAAACTGGCTAATAAACCGATCACAATCACAGCTAAAATGGCTAAGGAACTAAGAATATTGAAGTGAATCAAGAGCACCGTAACCACTCCTACTAATAGATGAATGACCTGTCTTCCCACTTCATGATATGTTAGCATGGTTATAATTTTTTAAGATTGATTTTAAAAGGGTTGTGAATCAACAACAAATTATTTAAATACACTCCAGTTAATCACACTTAAAATGGAAGAACAAAAACATGAAATCAAACTAAAAAAAATTAATGAGTATACATGGGAAATTCCTCAAACTGGTCAGATGAAGGTTCCTATGAGAATCTACGCTTCTGAAAAACTATTAGAGAAGATGAAAGATGATCGTACTTTAAGGCAAGCTAGTCAGATTGCCGTTCTTCCTGGAATACAACAGTATGGCTGTGTCATGCCGGATGGGCATGAAGGTTATGGTTTCCCCATTGGCGGAGTAGCAGCATTAGATGTTGAAACAGGCGGTATTTCTCCTGGCGGAATTGGTTTTGATATTAATTGCGGTGTTCGATTATTAGCTACTAACCTCAAGAAAGAACAAATCACTCCCAAAGTTAAACAATTACTTGATTCCTTATTCAAAAGTGTTCCTGCTGGATTAGGCAGCAGCAACATTACGGTTACTAAAGAAATTTTAGATGAAGTTCTTGATAAGGGCGCCAAGTGGGCTGTCGAGAATGGTTATGGTAATGAAGATGATCTCGCTAATTGCGAATCTAATGGTTGCATGAAGACTGCAGATGCTAGTAGTGTCTCTGACAAAGCTAAAAATCGAGGCAGAAAACAACTTGCTACTCTTGGCTCTGGAAATCATTTCTTAGAAATTCAGTATGTCGACGAAATCTTTGATAAAGAGATAGCAAAAGCTTTCGGCTTTACTGAACCTGGTCAAGTTGTTATCATGATTCACTGCGGTAGTAGAGGACTTGGCCATCAAGTTTGTTCAGATTACTTAAGAGAAATGGAACGAACCTTTCCCGAACTGTTACAAAAACTTCCCGATCGACAATTAATTTATGCTCCCGCGGGAACAAAATTATGTACAGATTATTTGCAGGCTATGTCTGCTGCAGCTAATTTTGCTTGGTGTAACCGTCATATTATTGGCCATCAAACCAGAACGGCTTTCAAGAAAGTATTTCCTGAAGTGGAAATGAAAACTGTCTATGATGTTGCCCATAACATTTGTAAAGTTGAAGAGCACGAAATCAATGGAGAAATGAAAAAAGTTTATCTGCATCGTAAAGGTGCAACAAGAGCCTTCCCACCTGGACATCCTGAATTATCAGAAACGTATCAAAAAACCGGCCAGCCAATTTTACTTCCAGGTAGTATGGGCACCGCTTCTTACGTTCTTGTTGGCACGGAAGAAGGAATGAAAACTACTTTCGGTTCTACTGCTCATGGTGCTGGAAGAGTGATGAGTAGGCATGCCGCTTTACAGCAATTTAGAGGAGAGCAGGTCAAGAAAGATTTGGAAGCACAAGGCATTTCTTTGAAATCAGCTTCCTGGAAAGGTGTGGCAGAAGAAGCACCTGGTGTGTATAAAGACATTGAAGAAGTTGCTAAGGTATCACACGAAGTAGGCATTGGCAGGAAAGTTGTTCGGGTTAAACCAATGGGATGTATCAAAGGATGAAATCATACGAATTCCTCCCGCATACGGCGGATACAAAAATCAGAGCGTACGGAAAGACGTTAGCAGAAGCGTTCATCAACGCAGCTCTTGCCACAACAGACACTATTACTGATCACAAAAAGATAAAACCAACCACAAAAAAAACAATCAATGTTGAATCAGAAAACAAAGAAGCTCTCTTATACGATTTCTTGGAACAATTTCTTATTCTCTTAGATTCAGAAAGCTTCTTATTAAGCGAAGTAAAAGAATTAAAAATTACTAACAATAAACTAACCGCAACCATTGTTGGCGATACTCATCCAGAAAATTATGAAATTAAAACCCATGTTAAAGCAATCACTTACCAAGAGATGATCATTGAAGAAAAAAAAGATCAAATCATGATTCAATTCATTCTCGACATCTAAAAATGGCTAAACAAAGTTTTACTAAATTTTGGGACGCTTTAACCAATAAAAAGGAAGCGCAAGCACGAGCGGAATTAGTTCTTAAAGCGATTAATAAATATCACAAAAACTCTAAAACTATTCTTGAACTAGGCACTGGTATTGGTGCAGTCTTGGTTAACTTTCCAAAACAGTATCAACTTTCCGGGCTTGACATTAAGTTAGAATATGTTGATATCTGTAGAAAAAAGATTCCGAAAGGCAATTTTTATGTTATGAGCATGCATAATTTCAAACTTAAAAATAAATTTGAGATCATTTTCTCTGTCTATGATTCGATTAATTTCTTAAAAAAATTTAATCATTGGAAATCAACTTTTAAACAAGTAGAGATACATCTCAACAAAGATGGTTTGTTTATTTTCGATATGTACACTTTGAAAGCACTTAAAGATTTTAAAAGTAAACCAGCAAACATCTCTAAATTTCATCTTGGTTACATCACTGATAAACCTACAATTAAAAGAAACACACTTATCTGGAATTTTAACGTCTTTGAACAATTAAAAAATGATCAATATCAACTTCATGAATATAAATTTAAAGAATCAATTTACTCGATTAAGAAAGTTAACAAAGCACTTAGTAAACATTTTCAAATTCTTGATATGAAATCTCTAGA
This sequence comes from Nanobdellota archaeon, assembly GCA_018812355.1. Classification (GTDB taxonomy): domain Archaea; phylum Nanobdellota; class Nanobdellia; order Woesearchaeales; family GW2011-AR9; genus JAHJDQ01. Next base: position 7,966 of record JAHJDQ010000182.1, read on the forward strand.
AGAAGGTAGACGAGTTCTCATTGTTTGTCGAAAGAAATATAAACATTAAGACTTTAATTCTTAAAAAAAGATGGTGAAAAAATTAGTCTTATTGTTAAGTACTATCATTGTTGTCGGAGTTGCTATTTTATATTTCCTTCTAAGCGGCAACGGAATCGATCCATTAGAAGTTGTTGCTAACGATACTATTACTCTTAACCAAACTATAACAACTCCAACAGAAACATGTAATGCTTCTTGGCAATGTCTTGATGAAAATACTAAAGCTTACCAATTAGAAAACTGTTCTTATACTCAAGAATCTGCCTGTTCTGCAGGTTGTGAAAACGGTTCCTGTATCATCGAAACCTGTGCTCCTGGTTGGAAGTGTAAAGGAGAATATTACCGTGCCTATCAATCAGACACCTGTGCTTGGGTTAATAAAGTTAAATGTGATTTTGGTTGTCTTAACGCTACTTGTCAGAATGAAACTGTTACTGAAACAACTACCGAAGAAGCTCCAGCCGCTCCAACTTCTAATCTTCTTAAAATGGGGGAGATCTTTAACGTCACTTCTGGCGGTAATTATTACACTCTGGCTATTTATAACATCGGTGCTGAGGGCGTGCAATTATCAATCAACGGAAAAAGCAGCCCTTGGATTTCAGATAACACTAATTACACTTCCGGTAGCCTAACAATTTTGGTTAAAGATGTCTATTTCCAACCTTATTCTGGCGGGAAACAAGAGATTACTTACTTAATTAACTAACCTTACCTTCTAACTGTTCTACATGCCCACACTTACCACATTTCATTCTGACAACATTATCCTCATCACCATAAAACGCACCAATCTCTCTCATCTCTGCTTTTTCATAACCACATTTCTTACACTTATGGTCATAAACAGCAAGAATATTTTCTCCATCATTAACTTCTATTTTCTCTACTTTTTCTCGATTCTTAGTTATCACTGGCTTATTCTCTTGATTCAACTCTGGCTGAGTATGTCCGTGCGGACAGCTCATCCACTTACCATACTCAGTTTTTTTCGGTACAAGTATCGCTCCACACTGTTTACAAAACATATTTGATTGGTTTACGTTCTGTTTTATTTAATTTGCTGAGTTTTCTTCAAATTCAAGTTTAAATACCAAAAAATATATAAAGTAACCACTATACGGTAGATATTAATAGTTGAAGTTCAAATGACAGATATAGCCCAATATTTTCATGATGTACTTGGAGACGTAATCTATTCCTACCAGCAGTTAATTCAGTACAGTGAAAAAAGCTTGGATCAACAAATAAGTCTTAAAAGAAGAAAAAGTGGAGTAAAGAGAAAAGGAAAAAGGAAAAGAAACGGGAAAAGTGGAAAAATCAATACATGGAGAGCAACTTCAAAAACGATCAGACCGAAAAGAAAACTAGATGTAATTATTGGGGAATATGAATCCCTTAATCCTGAGTCGACCGAAGAATTTTTTACATCTGCAGCTGGAATTTGTAGAAGATTTGAAGAGATTGTTCCTAGCAGTGAAGATATTGAAAAACTAGTCAATCGAGCCATTAAAGATTTTGATAATGAGCCAGTTATGGAAGCACAGAAGAAATCACGTTTTTGGTTAAGGCCAATGGCTGTTCTTGGCGGAACAATGGGTGCTGGAGCAATCACTCTTGGAATTATGGCCACTGACGGAGAGTGGGCAGCTTACACTGCAGCAGCTCTCTATTCGGTTTCAGCGGCTACAGCGATGTTAACTAGAAAAAAAGATAGGGAATCCACTCGTTGGCTTACTTACACTACTCTTCTAGTCGGTTCTGGTATGTTGAGATATCTGGAATCTCCTGATGATTTCAAGCCAATGCAAGGCTTACTAATGATCCTCCAAAACTTTGCTATGCCAGGAATATATAGATCCATCTACTTGAGTTACAAAAAGATTCAGCTCAAAGACAAAATTGCCACTGTCAGAAAAGTATCTAAGTTCATTAATGATGATTCGTTAAGACTTGGGGTTGCCTTAAGTGAAGCTCATCGAGGATTGCGTTACATTAATGCTGTTTGTCAAAACGAAGACAGATCGTCGCAAGATTTCCAGCCACAATTGGATCAACTATCAACAACATTACTTGATTATTTTAGAGGAAAAGCTACCCATGAAGAAATTACTGAGGCCAGAATACAATATGTTCCTCCAGGTAAAACAAGCCAAAAGATAAGAAGAGTGCAATCTCAAGTATTAGAACCAGTAGTAAAGAAAATTGGTTACACTACTGAAGAACACGCACAATTAAGATCTCAACGGAAAGCCGAAGCTCAAGAATGTATTAAATTAGTTCAAGAAGAGGAAACAGGAACACACACCTCTTCAAAAGAAGAAGAAATGTTGGATGTTATTTACAGTAGTGGCTTAGCTTCAGCTGACAGGATTGCAGGATTTGAAGGATCAAATTTACGAGATTTAATTGAAACTAAGTTTAATGATGGTTACAAAGGAAAATTAATTCGGAATAAAAATAGAGGTCAGTACTTATTAAGAAGAGTGTGGAATAAACACGGATTAGAAAATGGTACAAAAGTGTTTAAACTTCAACCAAGAGGTAGTCTAAGAGCTTTATATATTGAAGAAAATGGTTCTGTAAGAATTTTAGAAGTACTTACTCATCCAGAGTATGATGCTTTACATAAAAAAAGTTAAAAATTTATTTTATTCTGTTTTTCAAATTAATTTTATCCAAAAACTTAATAAACCCACTAGCTTAAACATGGATATCCCCTCTTAGTTCAGTGGCTAGAACGCTCGGCTGTGTGGCTAAAGGTTTACCTTTAATCAGGTCAGAGATAAATTCACTACCGGACAGAGCATTTGGCTTTGTATGAAAAGTAGATAGCCGGGACCGAGAGATCTATTAAGACTCGAAATCCCCGGTTCGAAATTCGAACGAAAGTCCGGGAGAGGGGATTTGAAGGAAGGTGTGCGTTCTCACACTTCCTTCACATATTTTAATAATTTTTTCTGTTTTCTTATACAGTAAAATCCAATTTTATGATGAAAATTTGATATGTCTTTAATAGTTAATCCGTAAACATTTCTCTTACAACCAAAACCAACGACAATTACACTATCAAAATTAAAATTTTGTAGAAGTTCTTGTATCTCTTTTAATCCTTTTAAATTAATTGAATACAAACGAAGAATTGCAGTTTTTCCATAAGGAATGACACTTCCTTCGTCATCAAAAAGTGCTTTTAAAAATTCTTTTTGGATGTTTTTTGAATTATTTAAAATTTGTTTAGGAACAAACCAAACTGCGGACGCATATTCACAGTAACTCTTTAAATCTTCATATATTAATTTTGATCTAAATCTTAGATAAGGTAAAGGAAGACCGGTTTTTCCTGAAGGTTTAAACGCTATTGTTATTTTGTATCCATAAACATCATTGAAATCTTTAACGAATTGATTTAACAATTCAGAATCTATGTTATCGTATTTAATGTTGTAATCCGTCCGACATTTATACACACAACCATCACCTATAAGATGAGCTATCAACCTAGCTTTAGCATTAGTTAACCTCTCAAAGCCTGGTTTCAAGTTTTTTATTCTCATTTTAATCATTTCCAATCTTACACTAAGTTAAAGATTGGAGTGATTTTTATGAATTACTCCTATATAAACTCTATCCAGACTTGTCGAGTGGGTGTGTGGGTGCTAATACGAAAGTCCGGGAGAGGGGATTTTTCTCTTTTTACCCCAATTTAACCACAACCTTTATAAACAGACCCTAATATTTTACACAAGATGGCAGGGTTTATTCTAAATACAACTATCTGATTTGGATATATTTTAGATTAAGCTCTGTAAAAATGCTGCCCTGGTAGTGTAGTTCGGCCTAGCATGATGCCCTGTCACGGCATCGACCCGGGTTCAAAATGAGGTTGGTTAACAATCACACTGAAAGTCCCGGCCAGGGCGTTTAACAACAAGCGAGCAATCGAACTGTTCGCAAAAATGAGTGAGTAAGTATCTTACTCACAAATCACGGGCCGGTAGCTCAGTTTGGTAGAGCACTTGACTTTTAAGTCAAGACAAAAACGAGCAAAAGCTTGTTTTTCTTCCCCTGGAAGAGATCAAGTGGTCGTGGGTTCAAAAGCTTAAAAAAAGCCTGAAAGTCCCTCTCGGCCCGTTCATAATCACAACAATGCCATTCGACGTAACCCAACATAATCTTGTACCGAAACATAAGAAGTTAAGTGATACTGAGAAGGAAAAACTATTTGCTAAATTTAACATTACTAATATTGAACTACCAAAAATTGCTCTCTCTGATCCGGCAATTGAAAAGTTAGGCGTTAAAATTGGTGACATTATTGTGGTAGAGAGAGAAAGTCAAACTGCTGGAGTAACTCATTACTACCGAGCCGTTGTTGAAGGTTAAAATGGATAAGTCTATCTTAATTAAAAAGTACTTTGAAGAAAAGAAATTTGTCGAGTCTAATATTCAGTCTTTTAATAATTTACTTGATCACGGTTTGCAGGAAGTTGTCGAGGAAAATAAAGAAGCCGAACCAGCGATCATTCCCCATAACATTGAAAAGTTTAAAATTAGATTCGGAAGAATGACTATAGGTAAACCAGAGATTACCGAAGCTGACGGTTCTAAACGTCCAATTTACCCTGCCGAAGCACGGCTAAGAAAAATATCATATAATGCCCCAATATTTTTAGAGGTAAGCACTTACATTAACGACGTCCAAAGAGAGAACTTTATCGCTGAGATTGGTAAGATGCCAATCATGCTAAGAAGCAAATATTGTAACCTTAACAAATTGCCTCGTGAAGATTTGATTAGAAGAGGAGAAGACGCTTCTGATCCTGGCGGTTATTTTATCATTAATGGTACAGAAAAAGTTATTGTTACGGTTGAAGATTTAGCTGCAAACAATTTTATGGTTGAGAAAAACAAACTAGGCGTTTATAGTGGTCGGTTCTTTGCTGCTAAGGGTTCGTACAAAATTCCACACAATTTTGAAAGAAAAAAGGACGGAATTTATTACATGAGCTTTACCAGGGTAAAAAATATGCCCATTATCATTGTCTTAAAAGCGCTTGGTTTAATTAAGGACGAAGAGATTATGAAAACCATTTCAACCGAAAAAAATTATGAAGAAATAATCCTAAACTTGTTTGAGTTTGTTGAGATTAAGACGCAAGATGATGCAATTGATTACATCGCTAAACGTGTCGGTGTTGGACAATCTAAAGAAATTCGGATGGAAAGAACAAAAGATATCCTTGACCGTTATCTACTTCCTAATTTAGGTACAGAAGAAAAGAATGCTTCAATTAAAGCCAAAAATATTTGTAAAATGTTGAAAAAGTTTATTGAAGTCAGTACTGGGGTAAGAAATCCTGATGATAAAGATCATTACATGAACAAACGTCTAAGACTAAGCGGAGATCTTTTGTTAGATCTTTTCCGAGTAAATTTCAAAGTTTTAGTTTCTGATATTTTATACAATTTCCAAAGAATCATCAAGAGAGGAAAACTTCCTTCAATTCGAGTAATCATTCGTCATAAATTATTAACTTCCAGATTATACAGTTCGATGGCGACTGGTGAATGGGTTGGTGGGAGACAAGGAGTCTCGCAGCGTTTAAGCAGAACTAATTATTTAGATATGATTTCACATTTACAAAGGGTCGTTTCTCCACTATCAACTTCCCAAGAAAATTTTGAAGCAAGAGCCCTGCATTGTACTCATATTGGTAGGCTATGTCCAATTGAAACTCCAGAAGGAACGAACATTGGTTTAAGAAAAAACCTAGCTATGTTATGTTCAATTTCCCAAAATGTGGAAACAGTAGAAATACTAGAAAAAATTAAAGGATTAGGTTTGAAAGAAGCAAAATAAAAATAATCATAATCACAAAATAACATCAACAAAATAGAACACAAATAATAAAATGACTGACCTCTATATCAATGAACAATTTACCGGAACTGTAGATGATCCTCAATTGTTTATTGAGGATTTCAAAGATTTACGGAGAAAGGGTACTTTACCTGAGAGTGTCAATATTTTTTTCGATGCTAAAAATAATGAATTACATTTATTTTCAGAAGCTGGAAGAGCTCAACGTCCTTTAATTATGGTTAAAGAAGGCAAGCCTTTACTAACAGAAAAACATTTAGAACAACTAACTAATGGTGAGATTACTTGGGTTGATTTGGTTCGGCAAGGTGTGGTAGAATATTTAGACGCAGCCGAGGAAGAGAATGCTTTAGTTGCTTACCTCGAAACAGAACTTACTCCTGATCATACCCATTTAGAAGTAACCCCTGGCTCAATTAGTGGGATTACTACTGCTTTAGTTCCTTTTGGTAATTATAATCAATCATCTCGGTTGATTATTGGAAGTAAAAACCAAAAACAAGCACTTGGCTTTTATGCTGCAAATTATCATTTAAGAATGGACATGGATTCAAACATTTTACATTATCCTCAATTCCCGCTGGTTAAAACTAAAGTGCACGAAGTAATTGATTATGATGAACATCCAGCTGGACAGAACTTTATTGTTGCGATTATGTGTTATGATGGTTATAACATGGAAGATGGAGTTATCTTAAACAAATCATCGATTGAAATGGGTTTAGCTAGAAGTACCTATTACCGTCCTGTAAATGCTGAAGAGTTACGTTATTCTGGCGGATTAGTGGATGAGGTTTCCGTACCAGATAAAGATGTTAAAGGTTATAAAAGCGAACACGATTATCGTTTTTTGGAAGGGGACGGAATTATTTATCCAGAAGCAAAAGTTACTGAAGGCGATGTTGTTATTGGAAGAACTTCTCCTCCACGATTCCTGAGCAGTTTAGATGAATATAATTTAACAGCAGCTGTAAGAAGGGAAAGTTCTCTTTCTCTTAAACATGGTGAATCAGGAGTTGCTGACTTTGTTGTCCTTACTGAAAATGAAGAAGGAAATAAACTAGTTCAAGTAAGATTAAGAGCAGAAAGAATTCCTGAAATTGGTGATAAATTTACTTCCCGTCATGGACAGAAAGGAGTCATGGGAATGGTCGTACCTAACGAAGATATTCCTTTTTCTTCTTCCGGAATTGTTCCTGACATGATCTTCACTCCCCACGGTATCTCTTCAAGAATGACTGTCTCGCATTTAATTGAACTAATTGGTGGAAAAATCGGCGCCCTCTCTGGAAGATTTGTTGACGGCACTTTATTTGAAGCGGAAACAGAACCGGATTTAAGAAAGGAATTATTATCTCTCGGATTTAGAGAAGATGGTCGAGAAACATTCTATGATGGAAGAACAGGAAAACAAATGCTGGCAAAGATTTATGTTGGAAACATGTACTATTTAAGATTAAGACACATGGTTGCTAACAAAATTCAATCCAGGGCCAGAGGACCGATCCAATTATTAACTAGGCAACCGACTGAAGGAAAGGCTAAAGAAGGCGGATTAAGATTAGGAGAGATGGAAAAAGATACTTTTGTTGCTCACGGAGCTTCGTTATTACTTAAAGAACGGTTTGACTCTGATAAAATTGTCTTACCAATTTGTGAACAATGTGGCTTAGTTGCCGTCGAGGACCATTACAAAAACAGAAAGTATTGTTTAATGTGTGGTGAAGATATCAAAATCAATAATGTTGAGATGAGTTACGCATTCAAATTGCTGATGGACGAGTTTAGAAGTCTGGGAGTTTATCCAAAATTAAATTTAAAAACAAAATATTAATGACAAAAGGTAAAAAATGAATCTAGCCGTGCATAAAAAGATACATCATATTGAATTTCGGGTTTTTTCTCCAAAACAAATCCGGGACTTAGCGGCAGCAAAAATTGTTACCCCAGAACTTTATGATCGGGAAGGTTATCCGGTTGACGGTGGTTTGATGGACATTAGACTAGGAGTGATTGATCCAGGACTAAGATGTAAGACCTGTGGTGGAAAATTAAAAGAATGTCCTGGTCACTTTGGCTATATTGAACTTGCCCGTCCGGCAATTCATGTTAAGTATGTTCGACCGATTTTAGACTTATTGAAATCAACCTGTAAATTTTGTTCCCGAGTTTTAATTCCGGAAGAAAAAATTAAACGTTACCTTGCCCTTTCCGAAAAAGTTGGTGAGGAAGAAGGGTTTGAAGCACGAAGGCGACATATTAAAGAAATTGTTAAGAAATACAAACTTAAGGAAAAATGCCCACACTGTCAGGCTAAACAAGAAAAAATTAAAATTGAAAAACCTTATAATTACTACGAGGGTGATATTCGTTTAAGTTCAATTGAAGTCAGAGCAAGATTAGAAAAAATTTCTGATGATGATTTAACCATTTTCGGATTTGCTCCTGGGTTAAGACCAGAGTGGATGATCATTACAGTTTTAGCAATTCCTCCTGTCACGATGCGTCCGAGCATTACTTTAGAATCGGGAGAACGATCTGAGGACGATCTTACTCACAAATTGGGCGATATTGTTAGAATTAATCAAAGACTATTCGAAAACATTAATGCTGGTGCACCGGAAGTTATTATTGAAGATTTATGGGATTTGTTACAATATCATGTAACTACATTTATTGATAATGAAATTGCCCAACTTCCTCCTGCTCGACATCGAGGCGGCCAAGTTTTGAAAACTTTAACTAATCGGATTAAAAGTAAGGAAGGTCGGATTAGATATAATTTGGCTGGTAAGAGAACCGACTTTTCTTCTAGAACAGTAATTAGTCCTGACCCGATGATTAAACTTAATGAAGTAGGAGTACCCTTAAAAATTGCTACCAATCTTACTGTTCCAGAACGTGTTACGGAATGGAACTTAGCCTATCTTAAAAGATTTATTGACAATGGTCCAAAGAAATATCCTGGAGCTAATTATGTCCTTAAACCGGATGGAAAAAAGAAAACAATCACTTCAGAAACAAAAGAAGAAATTATGTCCGAGTTAGAGCCTGGCTATGTTGTTGAGAGGCATTTGATTGACGGCGATGTTGCTTTGTTTAACCGGCAACCATCTCTTCACAGAATGAGTATGATGTGTCATTTAGTAAAAGTCTTGCCTGGAAAAACGTTCCGTTTAAATCCAGCAGTTTGTAATCCTTATAACGCTGACTTTGACGGAGATGAAATGAACTTACACGTTCCTCAAACTGAAGAATCTCGTGCTGAAGCAAAAATATTAATGTTAGTTGAAACGCAAATTATTAGTCCTCGTTATGGTCTTAGTGTCGTTGGTTGTATCCATGACGCAATCACTGGAAATTATTTGTTAACTAAAGAATTAGTTCTTTCTCGGGGAGAAGCAATTGATTTACTTTACAGTTGTGGAGTTGATGATTTGTCAAATCTACCAAATAAAGATAAAATTGATGGTAAAGAACTGTTCTCAGTTCTTTTACCGACAGACTTTAATTTTATTGGTAAAGATAAATCAGGTAATGAAGTTAAGATTGTTAATGGAAAGCTAAAGACTGGTTTGATGGACAAATCTAATCTCGGACAAGAATCAGGACTGATGTTTAGAAACATTTACGAGAAATACGGACCTTCTCATACTAGTGAATTATTAGGAAAAATTTCTAAATTGGGCATTGCTGTTTTAGCAAGAAGAGGTTTCTCCATTGGAATTGCTGATTTGGATTTAAGTGAAGAAGCAAACCAAAATGTTCGTGAAATTATTAAGAATGCTGAAGATAGAGCTTTTACTTTAATTGAAAAATATTATGCGGGTAAATTAGAAAGTCTGCCGGGAAGATCAGTTCAGGAAACCTTAGAATTAAGAGTACTTGAGGCTTTAAATAAAGCTCGTAATAAAAGTGGAGATGTTGCTTTAAGACAAGTTAAAGACTCTACTGCTTTAGTTATGGCCAAATGTGGTTCTCGAGGTAATCCATTACAGATTGCCCAAATGGCCGCATTAGTAGGTCAGCAAGCTTTACGTGGAAAAAGAATCGAGAAGGGTTTCCAAGATCGTACCCTTTCTTATTTCAAAGCTAATGATATTAGTCCACAAGCACGTGGTTTCATTAAAAATAATTTTAAGAGCGGTCTTACTCCTGCTGAATTTTTCTTTGGCGCAATGACTGGAAGAGACGCTTTAATGGATACAGCTTTAAGAACTCCTAAATCTGGTTATCTCTATCGAAGATTATCTAATGCCATGCAAGACTTAAAGGTTGAGTATGACGGTTCCGTTAGGGATGCAAGTGGAAAAGTTGTTCAGTTTGCTTACGGAGAAGATCATTTAGATGTCGCGAGAACAAAAAATGGCTTTATTGACGTTCCAAGGATTGTTCGTCAAGTGATTGAGGGTACACGATGAAAATTGAGGAAACAATTTTCAAGCATATCAAAAATCAAAGATTTTTGGGATGTCCCGAAAAATCAAAAGTATTTTCGATACATTTCACCAGAGGTGAAACACGATGAAACACGAAGACTTATTAAAAAAATATGAAGATCAATTACCTCCGCTTGTCTTAGATCAAATTAAAAAAGAAATTCCCGCAACTATCTCTAAAGAGAAAATACAAGACATTCTCGAAACTACTCTAACCTTATACAACAATACAAAAGTTGATGCTGGTGAATGTGTTGGGTTGGTTAGTGCTGAAAGTATTGGTGAACCTGGAACACAAATGACCTTAAATACATTCCACTTTGCTGGAGTTGCTGAGATGAACGTTACTACAGGATTACCGAGGATTATTGAAATTTTTGATGCTCGTAAAACAATTAAAACACCTAACATGGAAATTTTTCTCACTAGCAAATATAACCAAGACATTGAGAAAGTACGTCAATTCGCAACGAGAATTAAAGAAACAATTTTTGGTGATTTAGTTGAGGAGTATACTTTAAACATCTTTGAACAAAAATTAAAGGTCAAACTAAACAAAATTTTAGTGGAAGATTTTGGTTTTACAATTAAAGATTTGGTTCAGAAAATCAAAACAAAAACGAAAGGTTTCACAATTGAAACAAATGAAGATGAAATCATTTTTATTCAAAAGGGTAAAGCCGAAGAAATTAAAGAGTTGTACAATCTTAAAGAAAAAATTAGGACAGTAAAAGTGAAAGGCCTGAAGGGAATTGATCAAGTTTTACCAGTAAAAAGAGGCGATGAATATATGGTACTTACTTCTGGAACGAATTTGAAGGGTATTCTTGAATTTGAAGAAGTTGATAAAACTAGAACCTTCGGAAATGACATTTATGAAATTAGAACTATTTTAGGAGTTGAAGCAGCTCGGCAAGCGATCATTAACGAAGTTTACCGAGTGATTGAATCTCAAGGATTAAATATTAACATTCGCCACATTATGCTTGTTGCTGATATTATGTGCGCCACTGGCGGAATTAAAGGGATCACTCGTTATGGAGTTGTCAGTGAGAAAGCCTCAGTCTTAGCCCGGGCTAGTTTCGAAACTCCAATTAGACATTTAATTAACGCTGCTCTGGAAGGAGAAGTTGACTATCTTAACTCTGTTGTTGAGAATGTTATGATTAACCAGCCCGTTCCTTTAGGAACAGGCTTACCAGGACTAGTCACAAAAATGAAGTAGGGTAAAAAAAATGAGTAAGAAAAAAGAAATTAAAGAAGATATTAAAGAATTGAAAGCTAAAATAATTGCTGGAAAAGGCATTATTGGCACTGATCGGGTTATCAAAGCTTTGCTAGCGAACAAGCTAAGTACTGTTTATTTGTCTAGTAATTGTCCTGAACAAAAGAGTGAAGAAATTTTCTCCAAAGCAAAATTGGCTGATGTTCTAGTAATCAAGTTAGAATTAAGTAATGAAGAGTTAGGTATTCTCTGTAAGAAAAACTTTTTCGTTTCAGTCGTAGGAACAATCTAAATTGGCACGTCTAAAACTTGATCAGCAACTGCTAGGGATTTCTACTATCATGGAAAGGTTAAGCCGTGCTCGAGTCAAAGATTGTTTTAAATTTGAGGAAATAATTTATTTTGTTGTTGCTACCGGAGATATGGGTAAGGCTGTCGGTAAGGGCGGCGAAACCATAAAGAGAGTTCAACAACAGTTAGGGAAGAAAATTAGAGTAATCGAATTTCAGGATGATCTCACCCGTTTTATTCAAAATGTTATTTATCCGCTAAAAGTTGAAGAAATCATTGAAGAAGATGGAGTTGTTTTTCTTAAAGATAGCAGTAAAAAAACAAAAAGTTTATTAATAGGCAGGGACGGAAAGAACCTAACTTTACTTAATCGGGCCATAAAACGGTTCTTTAGCATCAAAGATGTCAAAGTCATTTGACATCTGGGACACCAAAAATGGTTTAGCATTTTTTAGTGTTAAAGATGTAAAAGTTGTCTAAAATGTCCAATAAATCACGAGGATTAGGAGCAGCCAAGAAGCTGAAAAAAAGAAGGAAGAACTTCAAGTTAGTTAGTAGAACAGTGATGAAAAAGAAAGTCGATCCGTTAGCAGGAAGTTCTCAAGCTAAAGGGATTGTTTTAGAAAAAATTCAAATTGAAGCTAAACAGCCAAACTCAGCCATGCGTAAATGTGCTCGGGTCCAATTAGTTAAAAACGGTAAACAAATCACTGCTTTTATGCCTGGTGACGGTGCTCAGAAACTTATTAATGAACACGATGAAGTAATTATTGAATGTATTGGTGGAAAGATGGGAAGAGCGAAAGGGGACATTCCTGGAGTAAGATGGCAAGTTGTTAAAGTTAACGATCAAAGTTTAAGTGCCTTATTAGGCGGTAAATTGGAGAAAGCGAGAAGGTAATTCTAAGGGGTAATGTCAAGTTAACTGTGTTAGCAAAAGCACTACCGCCAAAGGAGGCGCATTTTGTGAATGAAATGAACAAAATCTAAGGCGCCGTGCGTAGTGCTTTTGACAATTACTCACATAACTTGACATTACCATTCTAAGGAAATCTTTTTATACTATAATTATATCTCTAAACTAGATGATTAGTTACGGACAGGCATGGGGAGTACTCAAACCATTGGTGTTATTCATTTTTGGAATGACCATTTATGCAATATTTATTTTCAAATTCTATCTCTTTGTCGCTCGTAGAGATATTTTCAAATTAAACTTGAAACAATATAACCGTGCTAATCATTCTGGATTAAAAAAGCTTGTAGCCGCATTTTTATACATTGTTGAATATGTCTTGCTTTTTCCATTATTTATATTTATTTGGTTTTTAGTAATCACTATTTTGTTAACATTTTTATCTCGGGGACAAACTGGAACGGATCTCTTACTAGTATCAATAGCTTTAGTTGCTACAGTCAGAATTACAGCATATTATAATGAGGATTTATCTAAAGATTTAGCTAAAATGCTTCCTTTTGCTCTATTAGGTATCTTTTTAGTTGATATCTCATTTTTTTCGTTTAGTAATTCATTTAATTTATTAAAAGAAATTCCACCACATTGGGAAAGTATCATTTATTATTTAGTTTTTGTGATTGCTTTAGAGTTTATCTTAAGATTGATTCACGGTTTTGTGAGTATTTTTAAGAAAGACAACAAAGAAGAAAAAAACAAGTAATCGTAGTAAAATAGGGGAAAAAAGTAAGAAAACTAGGGTGCTGTCAGATACAATGGCATGGCAGCGAGTCATAATTGTATATTTAAAATAAATAACGCAATCTGAGCAGACGACGCAATCACTTCTTTAAATTTATCCAGACTCTAGGTGGCCATGCCAATTAACTTGACATTACCGAAAACTAGAAAGATTTAAATATAAACCAGCAGAATTCTATTAAATATGGAAATAAAATGTTTTAATCGTTGGAGTGCTGATCAAGTTAAAGTAGAAGATCCAGGATTGATTAATTATATCACTCTTGAACCAAAAATTCTGCCTAAAACCGGAGCAAGATATGCTGGGAACAGATTCCATAAATCTAATGTTTTTATTGTGGAAAGACTTGCTACTAAAATGATGAACTCTGGTCATAAAAGTAAGAAACATTTCATGAGCAGTGGTCATAACACTGGTAAGAAAAATAATGCTTTAAAGATTATTGAAAAAGCTTTAGCGAAGGCCGAAATGCAGTTAAAACAAAATCCTATCGCCATTTTGGTAAAAGCAATTGAGAATGCTGCTCCTCGTGAAGAAGTTATCGCGATTGAGTATGGTGGAGCAAGATATCCTAAAGCAGTTGAAGTCGCTCCGCAACGTAGAGTAGACTTAGCCTTAAGATACATTACTCAGGGCGCTTATGCCAAGTGTTTTAATAAGAAAAAAAAGATTGAAGATGCTTTAGCTGAAGAGATTGTTGCTGCGGCTCAGTCTTTAGGAAAGAGTAATGCTATCTCTAAGAAACGTGATTTAGAACGACAAGCATCTAGTAGTAAGTAGAGTTTTGTTTTCATGCGTATTTTTGATCTTTTCTTCGAGTAAAATAAGATCTTCTAAGAGCAGAATATTCAGAAAAGTTTATTAAACTGGCTGGATTTATTTTATATAAATGGTCGATGTTAAAAAGGAGGGAGTTATTTTAAAACCAACTCAGTTGGCTTTTGAAAGTAAAGGCGTCTTTAACCCAGCTTGTATTCGAGAAGGTAAGTATGTCCACATGTTCTATCGAGCTTGGGATAAAAATGAGCGTTCGACGATTGGCTATTGTAAACTTGAAGGTCCGTTAAAAGTCATTGAAAGAGCTAAGAAACCTTTTCTTTATTCAGAAGCAAGCTATGAATATAACTTAGAAGATCCCCGGATAGTTTGTCTTAATGGAACTTATTACATGACTTACATTGCTTATGATGGCAAAAACGTACGCATTGCTTACGCTACCAGTAAAGATCTGAAGAAATTCAAAAAACATAAACCTATTTCTGCAGAAATAACTTATGATGCGGCAGAGGACCTATTCCGGGCTTGTAGTAAACAATTGAAGGAAAGATATTTCCTTTTCGAATCCTACTTTAAAGAAGAGGGAGGGAAAGATGTACTGCTCTGGGATAAAGATGCTTTTCTATTCCCAAAAAAAATAAAAGGAAAATTTGCTTTAATCCACCGTATTCTTCCAGACATCCAGATTGCTTATTTTAACAGTTTTAAAGAATTAAATTTAAAATATTGGAAAAAATATTTACATGAGTTATCAAAGCATGTTGTTTTAGAGTCTCGGCATTGGTACGAATCCAGAAACGTTGGTGGTGGATGTCCACCGATTGAAACTAAGCATGGCTGGCTTTTAATTTATCATGCTGTCGATGATATGGACAAGGGCAAGACTTATCGAGCCAGTGCCGCTTTACTAGATAAGAATAATCCTCAGAAAGTGCTTGCTCACCTTCACGAACCATTATTTTCACCAGACAAAGTTTATGAAAAGAAAGGTAATATCCCTAATGTTGTCTTTCCTACGGGAGCAGTTGTTTTTGATGAAAGGTTATACATTTATTATGGGGCTGCCGATACGAGTATTGCGGTAGCTTCTTTAAATCTTCAAGAATTGTTAGATGAATTACTTAATAATCCAAAAAACAGAGGTGCATAGTAACAAATGAAACAATTTACAATCAAAAAACCATGGGGATTATTTCTGGAGTTTACACTGAATGAAAAAAGTACAGTAAAAATCTTAGAAATAGCACCGCAAGAAATGCTTTCTCTACAAAGTCATCGAAAAAGAGCGGAGTTTTGGTATGTGTTGGAAGGCAGTCCAACAATCGTTCTTAATACTAAAACAAAAAAATATCAACCGGGAGAGACGATTAAAGTTAAAACTGGGATGAAGCATAGAATCATCAACAAGACAGGCAAAAGAGTAAGAATTTTGGAAATAGCCACGGGAAATTTTGATGAAAATGATATTATCCGTTATCAAGACAAATATCAACGAATAAAAAATAAATAAAATTATCATTATTAAAAAATAGCGCTTTTTTAAACCAAGTGCGAAAAGAGGGGTAAATTATTGTTTAAAATGAGGCAACTTTCCGAACAGCCAGAAATATTAGTGATGGGCACATACCCGCCGAGAGAGTGTGGTATCGCTACTTTTACCCAAGATTTAACGACAGCAATAGATGGAAAGTTTAATCATAAAATAAAAACTAATATTCTGGCGATGAATCGTAATGGAATCAATATTTATAATTATCCAAAAGAAGTTTCTTTTCAACTTGACGATTCTAACCTTCAGGAATATATTGATCTAGCTAAAAAAATTAATCGCAATAATAACATCAAACTGATTAACATCCAACATGAGTTTGGAATTTTCGGCGGTGAGTATGGGAGTTATTTGATTGCTTTTTTAGAAATCATCAAAAAACCGGTTGTGATAACTTTCCATTCAGTTCTGCCGCAACCAGATAATAATATGAAACGAGTGGTGCAGACTCTCGCCAATAAATCTGAGTGTATTGTCGTTATGGCGGAAAAAGGCCGAGAGATTCTCAAAGAAGTGTATGGAATCAAAACTCGGATTGCGGTTGTACCTCATGGAATCCCCACCGTTCCTTTTGTTGAAAGTAGTATTGAAAAAATTAAAAAAGGCTTCAAAGACAAAATTGTTCTCTCCTCATTTGGCATGATTAGCTCCGGGAAGGGTTATGAGCAAGTAATTAATGCTCTCCCAAAAGTTGTTAAAAAATTTCCAAATTTATTATATTTAATCATTGGAGAAACTCATCCTGTCGTTAGAAAAGAAGAAGGCGAAAGTTATCGGAACTTTATCGAACAAAAAGTTAAAAAATTAAAGCTGGGAAAGAACGTCAAATTTTACAACAAGTATGTCACGTTAGAAGAGATTGTGCAGTATTTACAGGCAACTGACATCTTTATTTGTTCAAATAATAATCCTAATCAGATTACTAGCGGAACTCTAGCTTATGCAATGGGAGCAGGTAGGGCAGTTATCTCTACTCCTTTTTTACATGCTCAAGAGTTAGTCACTCCAGACCGAGGTTTATTGGTTAAGTTTAAAAATTCAAAATCGTTTGAAAAAGCAATTCTGAAAATGTTGTTTAATCCAAAATTAAAAAGGGATATGGAAGAAAATGCTTATGCCAATACTCGACAGATGACTTGGAATAATGTCGCTTTAGCTTATCATGACGTTTTCAAAAAACATCTTAACTTATCTAAAAATCATAATACTAAAATTCCTCCGATTAATTTGAATCATTTGAATAAGCTTACTGACGATTTTGGAATAATTCAATTTGCTAATAAAACTGAACCCAATCCTCATTCAGGTTATACACTAGATGACACTGCCCGAGCGATGATTGTATGTAGTTTGCATTATGATTTATTTAAAGACGAAGCTGATTTGGATTTGCTTCAGAAATATATTAATTTTAATCAATATGTTCAACAGAAAAATGGCCAACTTTACAATGTTGTAGAAGAAACTAAAAAAGTTCGTTTAGATCAGTGGAGCGATGATGCGCATGGCCGAGCGTTATGGTCATTAGGATTTTTAATTAACATTAAAAGCATTCCGGAAAATTTAAGGAAAAAAGCAGCAGGAATATTTAATAAAGCGTGCAAAGTTAAAAACATTAATTCACCGCGAGCAGTAGCTTTTTCTATCTTAGGTTTGTATTTCTATCATCAAGCCAATCCAACAATAAAAAATGTTAAAAAAATTAAAGGATTAGCTAATTATTTGGTTGGTTTATACCACGATTGCTCTTCTGATGATTGGCAGTGGTTTGAAGAATCACTGACTTACTCAAACAGTAAACTATCTGAAGCATTATTTTATGCTTACCTCGCGACAAAGGAAAAAAAATATTTAGAGATTGCCCAATCTTCTTTAGATTTTTTAAGATCAATCACGTTTGAAGGCAACATCTTTGCTCCCATCGGTCAGAATGGTTGGTATCTGAAAGATGGTCAGAAAGCACACTTTGATCAACAACCAGTGGATACTGCTTCGATGGTGCAAACTCTTCTTATGGCAAATCAAGTAACTAAGAAAAAAGAATATTATCATGATGCGATGAAAGTATTTTATTGGTTTTTAGGAAAGAACCATCTTAAGCAAGTTATTTACGATGAAACTACTGGTGGTTGTTATGATGGACTGGGCGAGTTTTCAATAAACTTAAATCAAGGCGCAGAATCTACTATCTCTTATCAGCTGGCGAGACTTTCATTAGATCAACATCGAATACAAACTAAAATTAATAAAAAATGGAAAATAATCAAAAAATCTTAGAAGAAGGTTATCAAAAAGCGATTGTCGTAATTAAAGCCTGTTCTACAAAGCACGGTTTGTATGCTTCTGCCGGAGTAGACGGATATAACGCAGTATGGGCAAGAGATAGTATGATCAGCTTAATTGGAGCGAGTGTAGTTGAAAATAAAATAATTAAACCAGCATTTAAAACAACGTTTCAGCAAAGCCTAATTACGTTAGGAAAACACCAAAGTAAGCATGGACAGATTCCTAATGCGGTTGACAAATGGAGTAAGAGAAAACCGCATGTTGATTATGCTTCGATTGATTCTAGTTTATGGTATTTTATTGGTCATCAGATTTATAAGAAGAGATATAACGACAGTTCTTTGTTTAAAAAACAGAAAAAATATATTGAAAAAACATTACAATGGTTAGATTGCCAGGACGGCGGAGAAGATGAGACGTTATTACAACTTCCTACAACAGACTGGCAGGATGCCTTTCCCCATAAGTATGGCCGGACGATCAATACGCAAGCTTTATATTATCACGTTTTACAATTAGCAGGAAGAAAAAAAGATGCTCAGAAATTAAAGAATGTGATTGAGCAACAGCAAGATAAAAAATTATGGAACGGAAATTATTATTCTGCTTGGCGCTGGAAAAATCATGGAAAATTTAAGGAAAGAGGAGAATGGTTTGATACTTTAGGTAATTTATTAGCAATTGTCTTTGGTTTAGCGGATCAAGCAAAGGCTAAGAAAATTATTGCTTACATCGAAAGAAAGAAAATTAATCTACCGGTTCCAGTAAAAGCAATTTATCCGCCGATTAAAAAAAATACAAAAGAGTGGCAGGATTATTTTGCCGATTGTGATGCCCGTGAACCAAATCATTATCTCAATGGAGGAATCTGGACTTTTATCGGAGGATTTTATGTGCTTAGTTTAATCAAATTGAAAAAATTTACCAAAGCAAAAGTGGAATTAGTTAAGATTGCGCAAGCTAATCTAGCAGGTAATTTCCCAGAATGGATTGATCCTGTAACTAAAGAAGCTTTTGGAAAGTTACAAGCCTGGGATGCAGGAATGTATCTTCTCGCTTATCAATCTTTAAAAAAGAAGAAAGTTTTGTTGTAAATTTAATTTCACTCTAAATGCAATTTATTTTTAGTAATATCGACAATTCTCTTAGAAATATCGCGATAATCAAAATTCTGTACAGCATGAATCCTAGCTTGTTCTCCCATCCGTCGACATAATTCAGGATCAGTTAATAATTTTAAAGTATATTCTTTTAATTCATCAACATCGGCGCGATAAGCAAAAGTTTTGGGAGAATCAAATGGTATTATTTTCTTAGTTCTGAAACCCATTGAAGGATAAGCCCATTCTTGATCTAGTTTGACTTCTTTAGCAACTTTAGCTAAGAAACCGGTTTTCTGATGCAGAATCGTCTCGCCCGGACCCATTTTATTGATCGAAATAACTGGTTTTCCACAAGCCATCGCTTCAACTTGAATCATGCCATAACCTTCTATTCTGGAAGGAGCAGCGTAAATATCTGCTGCATTCAAAAGATGAACCATAAATTCTTGACTGAACTCATCATTTAAGAAAATTACTTTATCGATAATTCCTAAACTTTCCGCTAATTCTATTTCACGTTCGCGCCATTCATTGGCACATTCACTGGGCCAGGATTTACAAACATATTTCCAATCTTTAAACTCTTTATCAACCTCAGCTAAGGCATATAACATTTCTTGCGCGCCTTTTGAAGTTGTATCTCCGCCAATAGTAAGAATCATTTTATCGCCGTTTTTAATCCTTAACATTCTTTTAATATATTTAGTATAATCTGGATTATTGGTCGGTTTAAACTGTTGCGTATCTATTCCAATATGCATCGGAATAATCTTGCTGATATTAACGCCGTCTCGCTTATAGGTTTGTCTGACCCATTCACTGGTTGTAAACATCAACTCAAGCTTATCAAATTCTTCTTGATAGTTAGCAACCCACCCATCAGAATTAAACCAAGGTACAGGGGTAATGCCGTATCTAAACGGTGCTTTAACAATCTCAGGAACATTCCCCCAAAAGCCTACCCCAAACGCAACATCTGGTTTATAATGTTTTAAAACAAATCTTTTTTCAATACTTTCTTGAAAATGACAGGATAAAGCTTCATTTCCTGTTTTCAATATTCCTTTGTAAAGTAAATGTCCTTGTAAACTAGTTCCATCATTCTCTGGGGGATAAGCATAAAATACAACACTTTTCATTTGCTAAGATTACCTCTCTTTAATTTCGAACGCTTCCAAATCGCGACAACAAAGACTTTCAAAACTATTTTCGTTAAATCCATACAACTCTTGGATGATTTTTTTCTTCAATTTTAGCTGACTTTGATTTAACTTTATAAATTTATTTGCTTTAGTAACTATACTTTTTTGTTTTGCATAACAAAGATCTCCTCTCTTAGCATAGTCAAAGAAAAAAACTTTTTGGGCAGATAGAAATTGATCTTTAAGCATTTGAATGACTGCTTGATTAACATCAATGTGTCTTTTATGTCCATATTCTCCATTTTTCCCATGCGTAAAGATATAATCATACTCTTGTTTGGAATATGGTTTAATTCTTCTTATGACCTCGGTTGAAGCGAGATCATTTAATTCTTCATCTTCTAAATCAGAGATAAAGCTTTTCGCCTGATAAAATTCGCAGACTTTTTTGAATTTGATAAATCTATCTGGATCATCTCTTCGACATAGACTGATGATGGTTGTATCCCACTCATTTTTATTTTGCAGAAGCATTCCACCCATCCAGATGGTTTCATCATCAGGATGAGCAACAATCACTAAAACTTTTTTTTTCATCTTAACATTTACTTAACTAGGGCAGCAGCACCTAAAATACTACTGTTTTCACTCCCTTTAATAACTGTTATTGGACCCATCGCTCTTTTTTTAATTTCTTGCTGCATACTCGTTTTAAATAAATTGAAATCGTTAGCAATCCCTCCTCCAAGAACAATAACATCAGGATCGAAAGTATGTCCAAGATTAACGATACTTATTCCTAATAACTTTCCATAATCCTGCCACTCTTTTTTTGCTAATTTAAGTGGTTCTTGACGATATCTTTTTTTAACTGCTGAACCTGAAAGGTAAGCTTCGATCTCGCCTTGACCCCACTTCCCTTTTACACCATCATATTTGATAGTACAATGGCCAAACTCCCCCGCATTACCATTTCCAGTATATAGCTTGCCATCAATCACAATCCCACCGCCAACGCCAGTTCCTAAAGTCAAACCAATCACATTTTTCTTCTTTAATCTAATTGATTCGCCCAGTACAAAACAACTGGCATCATTACTTATGACTACTTTTCTTTTGAATTTGTCTGAAACAATCTGTTTGAGATTAATTCCTTTTAATGGTTGTAAATTGGGAGTATCGCCGATAATTCCCTTTTGATAATCAGCCGGTCCGGGACAACCAATTCCAATTGCTTTAATATCTGGATTGAATAATGTTGCAATTGAACTGAGAATGTTATTAATAACGATCTCTTTAGTTGTTCCAGTTTTGACAGTAATCATTCGAATAATCTTGTTATTAGAAACTATTCCTGTTTTGATCTTGGTTCCACCAACATCTACACCAATTACCGCCATAACCTAAATAGTAAATTAATGATATATAAAATTGTCGTTTGAAAAAGTAAGTAATATGTCTGCTTTGCATAAAAACAAACGAGGATTTGTTTTTTGCACAAGAATAAAGTTAATCTCTTTATTCTTTATGCCAAAGGAGGCACATGGGGCAGTAAAATCAGAAATTAAATCTTGTCCCATAATCGTGCATAAAAATAAACAGAGATTTATTTTTAGCACAGAAATTAAGTTTTCCGCTTAATTTCTTGTGCCGTGCAAGCCGACATATTACTTTCTCGAAAAAGATAAATTTTTATAGTTTGATATTATAATTTATCCTGGATGGAATTAAAGATTTTCAAGACAAAAAAAGAGGCTTCCTTAGCAGCGTCTAAAACAGCTGCTCTGATTCTGAAAAAAGCGATTAAATCTAAAGGGCAGGCTAATTTCATTGCCGCTACTGGAAAATCACAGTTTGAATTTCTTAAAAATTTAATTAAAGATCCTCGTATTGATTGGCGTAAAACAACGATGTTTCATCTTGACGAA
Source organism: Nanobdellota archaeon (assembly GCA_018812355.1). Classification (GTDB taxonomy): domain Archaea; phylum Nanobdellota; class Nanobdellia; order Woesearchaeales; family GW2011-AR9; genus JAHJDQ01. The sequence continues at coordinate 30,350 of JAHJDQ010000182.1, forward strand.
TATCTGAGATTATCAGCAACGCATCAGGCCAGTTTCCGGCATTATCTAAAAGAAAGGTTGATTGATCAAGTTCATCCGGGTAAAGTTCATTTAATTAAAGGCACTGCTAAAAATCCACAACAGGAATGTCAGCGGTTAAATAAACTAATTGCTAAAAAAGAAATTGACGTCGCTTTTTTAGGAGTGGGAGAGAATGGCCATTTAGCGTTTAACGATCCCCCCGCAGATTTTGTAACAAAAGAGCCTTTCATTATGGTAAAACTTAACGAGACTAATCGCCAACAGCAGGTCAAAGAAGGTTGGTTTGCTAAAATTTCTGACGTACCAAAACAAGCAATTTCAATGTCCATCAAACAGATCATGAAATCGGAAAATATTATTTGTTTAGCTTTTGGAGAAAGAAAAAGCAAAATAGTCAGAGATTGTTTTACTAAAAAAGTTTCTAATTTATATCCAGCCTCCATTTTACAAAAACATCCAAAAGCAGATATTTATTTAGATAAAGAAGCGGCTGCTTTACTTAAGAAATAAATAGAAGTTATAAAAAATTTAAAAAGGATGTGATTATCCTTATATTAAAAATGAAACATATAACAGAGATGAGTAAAGATGATCTTAAAGGCATTAAGTTGATTGTGCTAGATGTTGATGGTGTTCTAGTAAAGCGAGGCACGAAAATAAAACAGAAAGGAAATTTAACTACTTTAGAAACAAAAAAGATTGCTAATAAACAAATTGAACAAATCAAACAATTGTCGAAGAAGGGCTTTCATATCAATATCAATTCGGGAAGGGGACTTTATATGTTACAAGAAATGTTTAGAGAAGTACTCGAGTTTGTCAGCTTAACTTATGAAAATGGCAGTGCCACTTGGTTTAATGGAAAGATTATCCAGCACATTAATAGTTTCAATTTTTTGAAAAATGTCATCCCCAAATTGAAACGGATTAAACACAAAAATATTAAGGGATTTGAACCAAAAGAATTTATCATTACGATTCACTGTACTAACAGAGTTAAAGCAATTGAAAGCGTGATTGCTAAAGAGAAAGAATTGTACTATATCTGGAATGGGGAAGCCTATGATATCGGAGTTAAAAATAAACAACTAAAGTCAATTGGCTTAATTAAGTTAATCAGTGTGTTAGGATTGAAAAGGAAAAATGTTTTAGTTATCGGCGATAATTATAATGATCGTGAGATGATGTCTGTTGGTAAGATTGCTGTGACTGCAGATAAGAAGAGAGTAACTGGAGATTTTTATGTTGAGCTGAAGGGAAAAAAACTACCCGCAGATATTTTAATGGCCAGAATACTTAAAATAAAATAGAGTAATTCATTCTAAATTGTTATAGAGAGTTTTGAATAACTAATTAAATTGGTTCAAAACTCTAATAGATTACTTTGAAGAACCCATCTACAATTTAATAAATTGGGGTTAATCAAAGTCCTCTATAAAAAGTTTCCATCAATTCTTTTATTTCCTTGACAGTTTTAGTAGGGATTAAATCTCCACGAAGTTTTTTTCCGCCACGGCAACCTTTAGAAAAGTTCATTGCTTGCATTCTAATGTTTGCTGGCCGAATAGACTGATATTTCTCTGCATACTTCAAATATTTAAAAAAATATTTGATTTTTGTTTTTGCAGAAATCTCCTTATATTTTCCAGTTTTCAAATAATCGTTAATTTGTTTAAAAATAAACGGATTAGTCATTGCTCCTCTTCCAATCATCACATAATCACAGCCAGTTTCTTGTAACATTCTTTGCGCATCTTCAGGAGTTTTAATATCTCCATTCCCTACAACAGGAATTTTTACTAACTGTTTTAATTCCTTAATTAACTTCCAATCAGCTTTTCCAGAATAGCCTTGCTTGACAGTCCGAGGATGGAAAATGATCATCTCTATCCCCTCTTCTTCTGCTATCTTAGCAATAATTTTCCATCGATTGGGTTTATTCACTCCAGATCTTATCTTGACAGAGATTGGTTTATTTGTCGCTTTCCTCATTGTTTGAAAAATCTTTCTCGTCAGTTCTGGCTTTTGTAATAAGGCAGAACAAGCCATTTGTTCAGTAATTTGCGGAGAAGGACAACCCATATTATAATCAATCATATCAAAATGAGGTTCAACAATTTTAATCGCCTCTTTTAACGTTTTTAAATCTGAACCAAATAACTGAATAGAAACTGGTTTTTCTTTTGGAGAGAATTCTACAAACTTAGTAATGTCATCTTTTTTAGCAATAATCGCATGAATATTAACAAATTCAGTTACTACTAAACCTGCACCTAGTTCTTTACACAACAAACGTAAAGCAACATTACTTACTCCTGACATCGGTGCTAAGAACGCTTTGGAAGTGAATTTTGGTAACATTGGGTAAAGAAAATATTGGGATATAAAAAGTTGTGTGTTAGTTTTCAAATAAATAATGAGCCCTAGGGGAGAGTCGATGCTCCGCATCTCGTTCTGTTCTTGCAAAACATATTCGAACCCCCGACCCCTTGGTAACTCTTAATTATTAAGAGCCAAGTGCTCTAGCCAGACTGAGCTAAGGGCCCATTACAGAACAAAAATTAGAAGTACTATTTATAGTTTTTCTAAATGAAGAATACAATCACAAATCTTTATAAACCTAAAATAAAAAGCACTAACATGCACAATCATATCTTAGAAGAAAAGATCGGTAAAACTATTCTTAAACTATCCTGGCCGATGATTGTCGCTTTTTTATTACAAACATCATTCAACATTATTGATGCCATTTATGTTGGGATGATTAGTGCAGAAGCCCTAGCAGCAGTCTCAATGGCTTTTCCTGTAGTCTTTTTAATGATTTCATTAGCCTCTGGATTAGGAGTAGGAGCAACGTCAATCATTGCTAGAAGTATCGGTGCCAAAAATTATCAGAAAGCTAACAACACTGCTGAACATGCCATTATTATGGCCGGATTATTAGCGATTGTGTTTACTACTTGTGGTTTATTATTTGGTAAGCCTTTATTTCAATTAATGGGTGCAGAAGGTTCTTTGTTAAAGTTAGTTGTGCAGTATGCTAATATCATTTTTATCGGCAGTATTTTTATGTTTCTCGCCTTCATTGCTAATAATATTTTAAGAGGAGAAGGCAATATGAAAGTGCCGATGTACGTTATGGGTGGTTCAGCAATCTTGAATATTATTTTGGATCCAATTTTTATTTTTGTGCTTGGATGGGGTGTCCAAGGAGCAGCGATTGCCACAATATTAGCTAGGTTTACTGGTTTTCTGTTTGCTTTTACTTACATTCTTAAAGGTAAAGCTGTAATCAAATTAAGTTTAAGATATTTCAAGTACAAGTTTAAAATTGTTAAAGAATTATTTTATATCGGTTTTCCCAGTTCAATTTCACAGGTGTTAATCTCTGTTAGTATGTTTATTTTAATGACGATCGTTGCTAAGTTTGGCACGGCCGGAATTGCTGCCTATGGAATTGCCTTTAGGTTAGATAGTGTTGGATTTATGCCCGTCATCGGAATGATGACTGCGATTATGACTATAGTTGGTCAGAATATTGGTGCGGGAAATTTTGCCAGAGCGAGAAGAACAACTTTTATTGCTTCTTTAATCGCAATTGCTTATTCTTTAGTAATAGGAATTTTATTCTTTTCATTAGCAGTACCGTTAGCCAAACTGTTTAATAGCGATCCGCAAGTAATTTATTACTCTTCGATTTATTTGTTAATCAACGCTTTCACTTACATCTTTATCGCTGTGGGGATGATTATTATGGGATCGTTCTTAGGAGCAGGAAGACCAATGCCACCGTTAATTATCAATTTACTAAGGTTAGTAGTGATTGCTGTACCTTTAGCATATTATCTTTCCACTATTTATGGGTTGATTGGAGTATGGATTGGAATAGCTATTGCTTCTGTAGTTTCTGGAATCGTCAGTATAATCTGGTTTAGATTTAGTAACTTTGAGAAGAAATAGTTTTTTTCTAATAACTCAAACTTACCACCCCATACTTTTTTAAATGAACTATCTTCTTGAGTATACATGATCATCCTTGGAATCGAAACCACTGCTCATACGTTTGGAGTAGGAATAGTAAATGATCAAGGCAAAGTACTAGCGAACGCCTTTGACAGTTTTACTTGTAATCAAGGTGGGATGATTTTAGACGAGGTAGCCGAGCATCACAAAAAAGTTGCTGAAAAAATCTTAACCAAAGCTTTTGCAGAAGCTAAACTATCCTGGAAAGATGTTGATTTAATGGCTTACTCTGCCGGTCCTGGTTTAGATCCAGTACTATATACCGGATATCATCTTGCTCAAGCTTGGAGCGAAAAACAGAATAAAAAGTTAGTTGGGGTTAATCATTGCGCTGCTCATCTTAGTATTGGAAAAGTAATTAATCAATTAAAAGATCCTTGTTACTTGTATGTTTCTGGTGTTAATACTCAAGTCATTGTTGATGAAAATAATAAATACAGAGTTGTCGGCGAAACCTTAGATTTAGGATTAGGAAATATGCTTGACAAATTAGGAAGATCTTTAGGATTAGGTTTTCCGGCTGGTCCAGAAATGGAACAATTAGCTAAGCAAGGCAAGTATCTTGAACTGCCCTATACTGTTAAGGGCATGGACGTTTCTCTTTCCGGAATGTTAACAAAAGTACAACAGTTGATTGAAAAAGGAATTAAGAAAGAAGATTTATGTTTTTCAGTCCAAGAAACGTGTTTTGCAATGCTGACTGAGGTAACCGAGAGGGCGATGGCTAACGCTAATAAAAAAGAACTATTATTAGTTGGCGGAGTAGGTGCGAATCAACGATTTTGTGAAATGTTAAAGATTATGTGTAAAGAACGAGGAGCTAAGTTTTACAAAGTACCGATGGATCTTGCTCGAGATAACGGGGCGATGATTGCCTGGGAAGGTTACTTAAGAAAAGAAACTCAAGCAGAAGTCAATCCTCACTGGCGCGTTGATGAGGTTTAAAGGATAACAAAGTTTATAATGACCAAGCTTAAAGTTCATTAAAAAAGCGAGGTGTAATCATTATGAGAACAATTTGTATTATAAATCAAAAGGGCGGCGTGGGAAAAACTACTACGGCAGTAAATTTAGCAGCAGGACTTTCTCGAAAAGATCAAAAAGTGTTATTAGTGGACCTCGATCCACAAGGAAACATCAACACTTGTCTTAAGCTTAATGCTGATCATGACTTGTACGATGCGATGACAGGAAGAGAACATATCCGTAACTGTATTTTTAATATTGCTAAAAATTTTGATGCCTTAACCTCAAAAGAAAACCTGACTAAAGCTGAATATTATATTAACACGCAACCAAATTCTAAATTAATTTTAAAAAATCTTTTGTCGACGATCGACGATTATGATTATATCATTGTCGACTGTCCGCCTTCATTAGGAATTCTTAACCAAAATGCAATGGCTTTTTGTCAAGAAGCTTTCATTCCTGTTTCGACTGACTTTTTAGGCTATGATGCTTTGAAAAAGATGGAAAATGTTGTCCGCAAAATCAATGAGAATTATGACCATAATATCCGGATTAGCAAAATAATTCCTACACTTTACGATAAAAGAAACAAAATCTGTAAAGATACTTTAGGCAAAATTAAACAAACTTATGATGGCTTAAGTTCTGTCCCGATTAGAATGAACTCTAAACTAAAAGAAGCGCCAAAATATGGTAAATCAATTTTTGCCTATGCAAAATCCTCTAATGGTGCGAAAGATTACGGCGAATTAGTGGATGAAGTTTTAGCGATGTAGGTTATTTTTGTTTTTTCAATTTTTTATTAATTTCATTTTTTTTGTAATTATCATTATTAAACCAAACTTTTATAATAACTAAATTCTAAATACAAAATATAATGTTAAAAAAGAGTGTTATGTTTTTGGTACTATTAATTCTTCTAACCATATCAGTAACTGCTACCCAAGAACCTTACCATCTTAAACTACTTGCCGTTCAAGAAGCTGATGATGGTTATATTGGCAGTGGCGCCGATTTATTTCTAGAATTAAGAGAAGGTTCGGGAAGAGTATTTTTAGAAACTAATCCTTTAACCAAACTAGATACCCAAATCAGTACAAGATTTGCTAAAGATATTGCCTGTAACCATTTCAAACTTAATTGTCAGAAATACGATTTTATCTACACGATTAGAGCAGAATCAAACATTATTGGTGGACCGTCAGCAGGAGCAGCCGTTGCTGCTTTAACGACGATTGCCGTTTTAGATTTAGATCATGATGAAACCGTTACAATTACCGGAACAATCAATTCCGGCGGGATCGTCGGCCCTGTGGGTGGAGTAAAAGAAAAACTTGATGCAGCTCAAGAAATTGGTTTGAAAAAAGTATTAGTTTCCATCGGCACATCAGTACAGCCCGATTTTAATAATACTAACCTTACTGAAGAATCTCTTGATTTAGTTAGTTATGCTCAAAACAATTTAAGTTTAGCCATGGTTGAAGTGATGGATTTAGATGATGTAATTTTTCATCTTACCGGAGAAGATCTTAACCATCAAGAAGTTATCGTTACTGAAAATAAACAGTATACAGAAATTATGCAGGGTCTGAAAAGAGTTCTTTGTGAACGGACAGCTAAAATCGAACTGGAACTGGATCAGGAACGGGTCTTTCTAAATGAAAATGTAACTACTGAACTATTCGAGAGAAAAGGTTCTGCTGAGAACGCTACATTAGATCAAGACTATTATTCTGCGGCTAGTTATTGTTTTGCTAACAACATTTTACTTCGAACACAATATTATCAAGCGAAGATGCCGACATCTAAAGCAATCGAAAATCTTTATTCTGTCTTAGAAAGCAAAACTAGTTCCTTAAAGCAGAAATTAGCCGAAGAAGAGATTAAAACTATTTCTGATTTACAAACTCTGATGATTGTTAAAGAACGACTGAACGATGTTAGTGAAAATATTGCTAAATTCAACGAGCAGAAAGAACTTGGCTTTATTGAACGAGAAGAAGCTTACCAAAGTTTGGCTTATGCTGAAGAACGATTTTTTTCTGCTTTAAGTTGGAAACAATTTTTTGCGATGGAAGGCAAAAATTTTAATCTTAATCCAGAAAGATTAAAAAATTCCTGCCAGCAAAAAATATCTGAAGCCGAAGAACGTCATCAATATGTTAGTTTGTTTCTTGGATTACTACCAGTGATCAATATCCAGGAAAAAATTACTCAGGCTCGGGCTGCCTTAACAGAAGAAGAATATGAATTGTGCTTAATCGTCGCTTCGCAAGCAAAAGCAGATTCTAATGCCATCCTTAGTTCGATCGGTTTGAGTGAAGAATCCTTTTCTGAATATCTGGAAAGTAAAAGTAAAGCTGTCGAACGAGTAATTTTTGAAAATAGTGCTGAGGAAATTTTTCCCATTCTCGGATATTCTTATTATCAATATGCTAATTCTTTGCAAGAACAAGAACCTTATACTGCTTTACTCTATTTGGAATATGCTTTGGAGATGAGCGAATTAAGCATTTACTTTCCGGAAGAACAAACTTTCTTTGAACTAGAGTTTAGAATCGACCGAGTCTGGTATTATGCTGGAATTGGTTTTCTGATCGGTTTCTTAGTTGCTTTTGTTATTTTCTTCGGTTTTGTGAAGAGAAGACCGAAGCTAAAATTAATTCATAAGTGATTATAAAACCCCTCGCCAACCCGAAAGCTGGCTTGGGGAAAAAGAGGTGATAGATGTTTACTACTCCAGAAGAGATACTATTATTTAAAGGTTTCGGTGAGTTTAGTATTTTATAGTAGTGAAATCAGTAAATTTTATAAGTTCGTTATAATTTATAACATTATCAATGGTTGAAGAGATAATTCATCAAGGACGATTACTAGGAAGAAGAGTTGGCAATCAATTAACTGAAGTTTATGTTTCTGATCTTGAAGTTGAAGATTTATTAAGAGAATTAAAGTTTGAAGATCGTTTATATCGAAACAGTCAGTTTAAAGGTTTATTTAAAGTTGCTTCTAAATTAGAGGTTGATGTTGATGATTGTATTGAAGATACTGAACTAATTGATTATGAACTTGATCATCATTGCAATAGCCTAACTATACTCCGAAGAAAAAATCCTAAGTTATTTGATTTATTCATTAAACGGGAATTATTTCATAAAATTATTTTAGCATCGAAAGGGATGGATATTTTCGGAGATGAATCAGAAGTAAAACCTTATACCACTGTTGAAAGGGTGAGAGCAGAATTAAATAATATAAGGGATTTAGAAGTTAATCGTTATAAAATATCAGAAACCAGAACCGGAGTGATGATTAATCGCTCTGATACATTTATTTTGCTTAACATGTATACTAAGGGTAGTGATCAAAATCGCTATGAAATTTATCCTGTAGTAAGGGGGAAGAATATTCAAGAATTATTTGGTAAAAGGAAAGATCATTTTGGACATTTAACTATAGAGGAGGCTTCCGATATTGCTGAGCATGCTGCCACTTATGCTCAAAATACTCGATATAAACATTTTTTAGAAAAAGAGATTGAGAAATATGTTCCAAGAGATCTTGTCACTTTTTACTAAAAAAAAGGGCGCTGTCCAGAAAGTCAAATATTTGTATACTGGCGCATAAAAACAAACAGAGATTTGTTTTTAGCGCAAGAATAAAGTTTTTGTCTTTATTCTTTGCGCCAGAGGAGGCGCATTTTGTGAGTAGGGCACGGCACTTTAGATTTTTTCCTCATTATAGAGGGAAAAATGTGCCTCCTTTGGCGCTACTCACAAAATCCACGCGCCGTGCCCCAGTATACGAATTAGTGAGACTCTGGACAGCGCCAAAAAAAGAAAACCTTTTAATATACCTAATATTTAACAATGAAGATAGAGGTGAATTAAAAAATGAAATATACAATTATACCTTTAATCATTTTACTATTGTTAGCTCCTGCTTTTGCTCAAAATGATGCTTTAGTAACCCAAATTGATACAATGGCTGACCAAGTGGAAGGACAGGAATTAGCTGGTCCGGTAGGAACCTTACTCGGCAATCAGCACATGAATATTGAAATTACTTTAACAAATGGCGGCGAGTTAGTCATTGGTTTGATTACCGATGATAAAATTATCATGAAAATGCAGGGTAGCGCTGTTGAAGATCCTTCTTTAATCATTTCTTTAAGTGAAGCGACAGTGCAGAAAATTCAAAATTCCGTTGATCCTAATGAAGAGATGAAAACTGCTTTGCTTGATGGCCGGATTAAGTATCAAGCCTTAGGCTTCTTTAACAAAATTAAATTTAAATTTGTCTCAACTATTGTTAAGATGTTTAGCGATGTTGAGGAAGTAGAAGATCTGGTTGAGGAAGAAGAGACTGAGATTGAGCCAGTTGATGAAGAAATAGAGACAGAGTCTGAAGAGGAAGTTGAGGAAGAAACTAACGAAACTACTGAAGAAGAAACTGAAGAAGTCGAGGAAGAACTAGTCGAAGTAGAAGTTGAGGAAGAGACAGAAGAGGAAATAGAATTAGTTGAAGATAATCAACATACTGTCGTGATGGACAATACTGGTTTTTCCGTACCGGAATTAACGGTTAAAGTCGGCGATACGGTTACTTGGGAAAATACTCGTTCCGGATCATTAACCGGAGCAATGGTCATTGGCGCTAGATTTATTTGTAATCAAGCCAAAAGTCCGGTTCTCAATCCTGGCGGTTCGTATAGTTATACTTTTGAGCAGTCTGGAACATGTGTCGTTGTTGATGGAATTATGACTACCCAAGCCATGAATGTTATCGTGGAAGAATAATTTTTTTTAAAAGAGGTACTGATGAAAATAGGATTTTTTGATATTGAACCCTGGGAAAAAGAGATCTTAAAGAAAGCTTTTTCTCAAGATGAACTTGTTTTTTCTAAAGAACACCTTACTCACAAAAACGCTGCTAAATTTCCTCAATTAGAAGTTATCGGAGTCTTTATCCATTCAATAATTAATCAAGATGTTCTTAATCAATTACCACAATTAAAATTAATCGCGACAAGAAGTACAGGTTATGATAATGTTGATTTGGCTGAATGTCAAAAGAGAAAAATTCCTCTCTGCAATGTCCCTGCTTATGGTGAGAATACAGTCGCCGAATATACTTTTGCTTTAATTCTAGCGTTGAGCAGAAAAATAATCATGGCCAATAATCGCACTCATTTGGGAAGTTTTCGTTTACAAGGTTTAAGAGGATTTGATTTACAGGGAAAAACTTTAGGTATCGTCGGTTGTGGTAAAATTGGGCAGCATGTTGCCAAAATTGCCCGCTGTTTTGAAATGAACGTGTTCGTGTTTGATGTTTATAAAAATATACCATTAGCTAAAAAATTAGGTTTTAAGTATGTTCCATTAAATACATTACTAAAAAAATCTGATTTAGTAACTTTACACGTTCCCCATAATAAACATACTCATCATTTAATTAATCAAAAAACATTAAGTTTAATGAAAAAATCTGCATACTTAATTAATACTTCTCGCGGTGCTATCATTGATACTAGCGCTTTAGTGAAAGCTTTAACCAAAAAACAAATTGCTGGCGCTGCTTTAGATGTGCTCGAGGATGAATGCGAAATTATAGAAGAGGTTCAAATACTCAAAAAAGAGTTCGGCCAGAAATGTGATTTAAGTAAAATTGTTGATGACCATGCTTTATTAAAAATGCCTAATGTCATCATCACTCCTCATAACGCTTTCAATTCTCATGAAGCACTAATGAGAATTTTAGAAATAACTATTGAAAATATTAAAACATTTAAGTCAGGGAAAATAATTAATCAGGTTAGCTGATTTATACTTTATTGTCCCACTTTTCTCCGTTACTTTTATATATTTTGAAGACATTAAAATTAAACTATGTATCAAACGTCTCGTAAAGGTCTTTGTAGTGTTTGTAATGGCTGTGGTAGATGCGGTTCTTTAGAACAGATTGCTGGCTCTGCTTTAGATTATGCTGGAACAACAACCCAATATTAAGTTCATTTCCCATAAAAATATAAATTACCACCACTTCTTCTCTTTATGATTGACAAACTCTCCTTAATCTTTGGCTCGAAAACTAAAGCCCAAGAGATTGTTTTGCTTTTAAATGACGCTAAACCAGTAGTCAGACAAGGCTTTTATCCAGAAGAGTTACCTAAAGTAGAACGATTTTGTAAAAATAATTATTTATTTATCGCTAAATCCCGGTTTAAAGTGATTATGGTTGACAATGGTTCTTATTCAAACAAAGGCCTCCGAATTCCGGAAATGGATAAACGTCCAGGAATGTATTTTGTTTACCTTTCCAAAGATGAAGAGAAAACTTGGCTGGCAGCCTATCAAGAAATGATGCACAGCGATCGCGAGTTAGGAATTCTCTTAGGTTATCCGGTTTGTTGTGTTGATTATTTCTGTCACAGTTTCAGTAAAAGTAATGTTGACCCAATGCATAAGCCAACTAATCCCTATACCAATTTAACTAAACGTGATCAAGATTGTGTTTTATTATCCCATTTCCCTTGTAGTTCTGACTGCGATCATAGTTTACAATTAGCGAGAAAATATTTGAACGTCCTCGCTGACGTGGACAGAAATCGGGCCAGAAAAATCATGGAGAAATTAAGATGATTATCAAAACTTTCCAAGGAGGATACGATAACAACTTCGCTTACTTAATCATCGAAAATAATCAATGTGCTTTACTTGATCCTGCAGTACCGGCAGAAACAATCCTTAATTATATCCAAGAAAATAATTTAACATTAAAATTTATTGTCATAATGCATTCTCATTTTGACCATACTGTTGATTTAGACAAATATCGGAAACAGGGGATTCTTTTATATGGTCATCCTTCAACAAAAATAGAAATCGATCAAAAAATTGAAGACAAAGACATACTAGAATTGGGCTCATTAAAATTAAAAGTAATCCATACTCCCGGCCATACTCCTGATGCAATCTGTATTCTCATTGATAACAAATTATTCACTTCTGACACCTTATTTGTTGAATGTTGCGGCAGAACTGATTTAGAGGGAGGAGATGCAAACCAATTAAAACAATCCTTAAACAAACTAAAACAGTTACCAGATGACACGATGATCTATCCTGGCCATGACTATGGTTCAACAAAAACATCTACCATCGGAAAAGAAAAACATAACAACCCTCATTTTTAACCAAAAAGTTTATATATTTGTACATAATATAAGTGTATGCACACAATTGGGGGTATTATGAAATGAGTACAATGACTTTAGCTGTGGCCGATGAAATGAAACAAAAGATGAATTCCTTTCCAGAAATGAATTGGTCTGAAGTAGCTCGACAGGCCTTCTCTCAGAAGTTAGAAGACCTTGAATTTCTGCAAAAATTCAAAGAAAAGAGTAAACTTACTGAAGCTGATGCGATGCGACTAGGAGCAGAAGTAAGCAAAGCAGTAAGCCAAAAGCTACGAAAAAAAGCGAAATAGAATGGATCTTGTTGTTGATGCAAATGTTATCTTTGCTGTTCTGATTAAAGATAGCTTCAGTTCCCATCTTTTGTTTAGTTGGGAGTATCATCTGTTCACCCCTGAATATATTTTCACTGAGTTTGAGAAACATAAAGAAGAACTTCTTGATAAAACTGAACGAACAACAACAGAGTTTTTCAGACTTCTTGAAATTCTAAAAAGAAGAATTACTCTTGTTCCTCTTGAGGAATTAACTGATTACGTTGCAGAAGCAGAAAAGCTTACTCCTGATCCTAAAGACATGGCTTATTTTGCCCTTGCCCTAAAATTAAATTGTGCCATCTGGAGTAATGATAAAAAACTAAAAGAACAAGATAAAATCAAAGTTTATCCTACTCATGAATTAGTTAAATTATAATCTTAAACTTTAAGCAAACTATATAAACCTAAAAATAATTCAAACTAAAAAGAGGTACTATGGCAGAGATAACTTTATTCATTAATTTTATGATTGCTCTAGCTCTGGGAGCATTAATCGGTTTGGAAAGAGAGTACGCTTCTTATAAAAAACGTGGCCATGACTATGCGGGGATTAGAACTTTTCCCTTAATTGCTATTTTCGGAACACTTTCTGCTTACTTAGGACAACTAATTTCCATCTGGTTGTTTGTTATTAGCATGCTTCTTACTGGAATTTTGATTATTGTCGCTTATTTTGTGATGAACAAAATCGACCGTAAACATATCGGGGCAACTTCAGAATTAGCCGGCTTTATTACTTTTTTCATTGGTGCTTTATGTTTTTATGGTGATTATACCTTAGCAGTAGTTTTAGCGATTGCCATCACAATCATTTTGTTTGCCCGTTCTATCCTCCATCATTTCGCTGAACGGATTAAACCAGTGGAACTAGCCTCAACCTTAAAATTTGCCGTCGTTGCTTTTGTCATCTTACCTTTCCTACCTAACCAAGGTTACGGTCCGATGGAAATGTTTAATCCCTATATTATTTGGTTAATGGTTGTTTTTATTTCTGGGATCGGCTTTTTTGGTTACATCTTAATGAAATGGTTCGGCGAGAAAGGGATTACTCTTGCCGGTATTTTAGGTGGTTTAATCAGCAGTACAGCAACCACAACAGGTTTTGCAGAAAGAAGTAAGAAAGCCCCAAAAATTTATCTTGCCTTAGCTCTCGGAGTAATTCTTGCTAATAGTATTATGTTTATCCGGATTTTAATTGAAGTTTTTGTCTTAAACAGAGAATTGTTTTTACCATTATTATTACCACTAGGAATATTATTTCTAATTTCAGCAATATTTTCTTACATTTTATGGAAAAAAGTAGTTAAAGAAGTTCCCGGTAAGATGGATCTTGGAAGTCCATTTACAATCAAACCAGCATTAAAATTTGGAATTTTCTTTGCGGTAATTTTAGCTTTAGTTAAGATAGGCCATTTCTACTTTCAAACAAAAGGAGTTTATTTAGTTAGTTTCATTTCCGGTTTTGCGGATGTTGATGCAATTACGGTTTCCTTAGCTAATTTGTCTAAGGATAGTTTAAGTTTAGCAGTAGCTAAACAAGGAATTGTTTTAGCTGCTTTAACTAACGTTGCCGTTAAGGGCGGAATTGCTTATTGGTTCGGTGGAAAACAATTCGGCAGAATAATCGCTATTTTCTATGCAGTTTTAATTGTGGTAGGAATTCCTTTAGTATTTTTGTTATAAATATTAAAAAAATTCTAACTTCGGCTCATCATCCTTTTTCTCTTTTTCTTTACCTAATTTTAAAAGAGCATTAAAATCAGGCGCCGTATCCGGCTTTTCTTCTGAAGAAGTATTACCAAACATCGTCATCATGTTGGTTGTATCAACCGATTCCTTATTCTCCATCAATGAACCACTACCCTTATTATCAAGAATGTGATTAAGAATGTGCATCACTTTACGAATGTCTTCATAGGAATCCTCTTTTGTATCAATTGTAATTCTCATGATTATAAGAAAAGTAAAGTCATATATAATATTTTTGTTGTTTCTTAATAAAAATAAAAGAACATAATAACTGAAAGTCCCCTTGCTCAATCTTTATTATTAATTATCCTTAAAATCGGAGTAAACTATATAAACAACATCTTCTTTACAAAACAAATGACCCATATAGTCTTATACACACTCATTAGTGTAATCATCGTTTCTTTAATTTCTTTGGTGGGCATCTTCTTCCTTTTACTCAAAAAAGATCTCCTTAACAAAACTTTATTGTTTATGGTTAGCCTTTCTGCCGGTTCATTATTTGGCGGTGCGTTTATTCACTTATTACCGGAAGCAATCGCTGTCCGCGGTTTCACTTTACCAATTTCTTTATCAATCCTCGGCGGAATTCTTGTTTTCTTTGTCATTGAAAAAGCGATTCACTGGCGGCATTGTCATATCCCTACTTCACATAGTCATCCACACCATTTAGCGACGATGAATTTAATTGGAGATGGAGTGCACAATTTTATTGACGGTTTGATTATCGCTGCAGGTTATATCGTCAGTCCAGCAGTTGGCGTTGCGGCTACTATAGCCGTTATCTTGCACGAAGTACCGCAAGAAATTAGTGATTTTGGCGTTTTACTTTATTCAGGTTTGTCAAAAGCAAAAGCCCTTTTCTTTAACTTTCTTTCCGCCTCGATTGCTATTGCCGGAGCTTTGATTGGTTTAATCATTGGGACAAGATCAGAACTGTTTGCTTTACTGATCTTACCTTTTGCCGCTGGTGGCTTTCTTTACATTGCCGGCTCGGACTTAATTCCTGAATTACATAAAAATTGTGTTGGTAAAGATAACATCATGCACTTTCTTGCTTTAGTTTTAGGTATAGCGATTATGTTATTGTTAAAGTTGTTTGCTTGAGAATTTGGTTTTAATCTTATTATCTACCTAAAGCATTAACCTTTCTTGGACGGTTTTCTACTTTTTCAGGATGAGTTTGCTGAGCTACTTCAAATTGTACTTCAAACAATCTTAAGTAGCCTTGAACCAACCCTTTGTCTGATCCATTTACTGAAAGGTCAACCATATTATTTTGCGGATCATATTCAGCAACGAAAGTGCATTCCATTTTTTCAAAAGAAAAATCATATCTACTTTCATCATTTGAAACTTCGTATTTTGCTCCAAAATCAGTAGCTAAATCCCGCACTACTTGAGCAATATCGATAGAATTACCATTAACATTCACATTGCATTTTTCTGTATAATCTCCAGCCATTATTTTTATACTGGAATAAGAATCATTTATAAAATTAACCTTTCTCCATCCGCCACAAACCCACGTCTATCCTTCTGACTGGTTTGGTATGAAATTTAAACATTTTTTTTAACGGAAATTCATACCGCCACAAATCAGTAATCTTAAATTCATGATCACTACTAATCGCTTCTACAAACCTCTTCGTACTGTATTTATGCATCGAATAAACCACTTTGGCTGTACTAAATGCTTTTTCTAAAAATATTTTATCAATGTGCTTCTCTTTCGTACCAAACGGCGGATTCTGGACAACTATGTCTACTTCTGCATCGAACAAAGTAACGTCTTCAATAATAAATTCTGCCTCACCAATTTCATATTTTTTCTTAATCTGATTGTAATTTTCAATACAAACTTGGATAATCTTCTCATCCTTATCTAAGAAATAAACTTTTCGAGCACCCATTAATAACAAACCAATTCCTAATATCCCCGGACCGCAAGCCGCATCAAGAATAATTTTCCCTGCCACTTCTCCCTTTAAAGCCATGCTCCAAATCCATTCCGCAGCGATATGGGCAGGAGTAGCATATTGTTCCAATTCAAAAGATGGTTCTGTATACTCCTGCAATTTACTCAATTGTATTTCTAAATCTTTCTGTGAACGAATCGTCATAAGTTAAGAATAAAAGTTTACTTTAATAAAGGTTATCATGCGGACTGACTACATTATGTAAATGAACATTACTCACCCGAGCATATTGTTGTGTTGTTTTAATGTTCTTATGCCCAAGTAATTTCTGAATTACCGGAAACTCTACTTTATGGTCAAGTAAATGCGTGGCAAACGAATGTCTTAAGATGTGAGGAGTTACAGTCTTACTTATTCGTGCTTTAGTAGCAGCTTGCTTTAAAACTTCTTGTACTGTTCGAACAGAAATATGACTATTACTATAAGATCCAAATAAATAACCATTCTGGTAATATTTACTTTTAACATATTCCTCAATCATCCCCATCACTTTATCTGAAAGAATGGTATATCTGTCTTTATTGCCTTTACCTTGCTTTACTAATAACCTTCTTCTCCCAAAATCAAAATGTTCTAATTTAATTTTTACTAATTCGGAAACTCTTATTCCCGTAGCGTACAATAATGAGATCATCAATTTATGTTTAACATTTTCAGTAACATCAATCAATCTCTTAATCTCTTCTTGAGATAAAATTTCTTTAACTGTATCTTCCCGCTTTTGATAAGGTAAATCAGTAAACTTACGTTTCATGATCTTAACATAATAAAAATTCAAGGCATTATGGGCTAAATTAATCTGTGAACTGGAAGCTCTTTTAGATTCTAAATACAACAAATACTGACGAACATCAGAACGACAAACTTCCTGCGGCTTCTTTCTACAAAAATTAATAAATTTCTGATTATAATATAAATAATTCTTGATTGTCTTTGGAGAATAATTTCTTAACTTACATTCTTCAATTAACGGTTCAAACATTTTCATTCCCTCCGTTCCATTTATGCCAACCTTGGTTATTGTCATAATTTCCTTCACTATTTTTTCTTTTTGGGAATAAACTCCCTCCAGATTTGTGTTGTCCATAAGCAAGTTTAGCAAAACATTTCTTACATTTTAATTCATAGAAATCATTTCTGTCAACAGTTCTTACCACAAATTGTAACTCTTCATTATGACAAAGTTGACAAGAATCTTCATCAAACACTTCCTGAAAAATAGCCAGTTCTTTGAACGCATCCTTAACTGAATCAGAGTTAATCTCAACATTTAAGCGTTGGTTTTTTGTTGTGTAGTTTATTTTCATATTATCACCTCAGTTTTTTAATTTCTAAACCCGTCGAATTCGGGGGAATTAAAAAATATAATGTTTCATTTATTTACACATAAAAATTACTTTATAACCTTTACCCGCACTTGTCCAGTGGGTAGTGGCTCGGTAAATTAACATTATTAGAGCTTCTCTCTTAAAAATTTTCTAGAATTAGCGTTTCTTAGTAGTTGTCCAGTGGCTTACCTCATAATTGATTTTTTTGGGACTGGGGAGCTATATTATAATTTTCTACAAAGTACCAAATCAAATAAACACCCTGCGCCAATATTGGCAAAAAATTAAGAGGTGTCTAAAATGGACATAACTAAAAGAAATCTAGAAATCTTGGAAGATTATTTCAAGAAAATGCAAAGAATGCTTTATTGTAAAGCACCACTGGAAAGCAAGCGAAAAATGCTTTACTCAGCTAAATACTGGGCAGAATATTTCATGAGCTTGAATAATCATCTCATTGAGAAAGCTATAAAAGAGGGTTGTGTAAGAAAATGATTTTTATATTTTTCTTTTTTCAATTCCATTCCAAAAACCTTTCTACGCGCAATATTCTTAAGAATCAGTCGTTCCTGACGTCACTACTAAACATAAACACTGCGCCTAGAAAGCGTTA
>JAHJDQ010000183.1 GCA_018812355.1 Nanobdellota archaeon
CGACTTTTATCGACTATTACAGCGAGATAAACTTCTGTATGCGAACGGAGTGGCGACCCGTAACGAAACCGCATAATTCGTGTTATACTCGTCGACCTACGCGGGAGGGTTACGGTTTCTACGTCGAGAAACACATCTCATTTTATCGATTTACAGAAGCGAGTTACATATCCCATACCCGACCAGAGTGGGGAGACCAAGATTTAAGTTCGGAGTGAGACTAGAATTTTGTTATTAATTCCTCACGGAGAACATTAAATCGCAGAGTATTTTAATCACCGTAAATCGCATTGGCACCGTAGTTTCCGAGAACTTTGAAAAGATTAGATTACTGCAATTGCAGACTAAAGTTAAGAGGGGAGGTGTTGTTTTAGATCACAGAATGGCACTTTAACAAATTCAGGATTATCCATTTTTAGTTTGTTACTTATGATGTCCTCAGTTAAGTTTTCGCCCTCCACTATGAGGAATTCTCCCAAGTCCTCAATAAGGTTTATGTTTATTTTGTAACTCTGAAAATCAAAAAATCTTCTTTTCTTTTTGAGAATACATTTTATACCATGTTTATTGGTTAGTTCTTTTTTGATTTTATCTATGTTTTCCACTTTCTCATATTTTACTATTTCAAACTTTCCCTCTTTTGATTTTAGATTGACAAGAAAATCGCCTCTCTCATCTTCAGTAATCTTTAGAACCTCATCAGAAGGTTGGTTAAAGTAAGTATCAGTTACGTTTAGTTCCTCGGTAAATTTTGCCCCCAATTGTTGTAGTTTTTCCTCTATTTCTTTGTGGTTTTCTATTTTTATTTTCAATTCCTCACCCATGTTCTTTTAGGATCCTCTAAATTTATAAATATGTTGTGTTTTCAGCTATGAATGAAGTCAGAATATTGTAGAGTCAGGATAAGTGCAACTACTCAAGATGAGGCAAATAAAATTTCAAAGACTCTTGTTGAGAAAAAATTAGTTGCTGGAACGATGATTTATTCTGGTAATTGTCATTATTGGTGGGACAGTGAAGTTGTTGAGAAAGTTTATTGGAATATCGGAGCATTTTCTTTAATGAAGAATAAGGATAGGATTATTGAAGAAGTAAGAAAATTACATAGTGATAAATGTCCAATAGTAGCTTTTAATGAAATTGATGGCAATGATAATTTTTTGGAATGGATAGAGGATTCAGTTGAATGAGTACTCTAGAATATTCACTCTTTTTTTAAGCTAAGGAAAAATGGGTTTAAATTAGTAAATCTTTAAATATTACAACCGTTATTTACGTATCTTAAGATGACTTTTTATGAAATAAAAGGTCCACATCACCAAGCTGAACCAGATAGTTGTGTTCCAACAACAATTAAAGTGATGCTATCCAATCAGTTTGAGATTACAAAAAGCATATCAACAATAAAGAAGTGGTGTGGGTGGCAAAGAGGAGGAGTTGAACCATATAGAGCAATCAGAAAACTAGATCAACCCCTATCAAAGCTTAAAGTAAGTGTGTATGAAAAATCCAATCTTACTGAAAAGCACTTAATTGAGCTTTTAGACAATGGAATAATTCCAGTAATATACTTTAGAATGAATTATTTGAATGAATCGGAGTCCAATGAAGTAGAGGTTGACGAAGAAGGAACTAGGTTTTTTCACCCAATTGTTCCGGTTGGATTTGAAAATGAAAAGGTTTATATCTATGATTGTTTTATGAAAGGATACGGGAAAAGTCTCCCTAAGAGTGATATTAAAGTGACATTAAAATTGCCAATTTTCCTAAGGGAATGGCAACATACTTCAAACAAAGCATTTTGGTTTGTCTCAGATAAGAGTAAAAACAAACAGTTATCGGAATTTCCCGAATTTAAAAAATGAACCAAGAACAAATTTTTCAAGAAAGGGTAATGGAAGTCTACCCGCAGGGTGTTTATTTTGATAGTTTGAAAACCGAAGAAGAAGGTAAAAGTGCGATTCTAAATTCAGTTATACCTAAAGTTATTTTTGATGATAAGAAAGAACAAAGAATAATAAAATTCATTAAAATAGATAATGTAGGGAAATTAACAATTAACAGAGATAATAAATTTATTTTTGAAACAAAGCCAGATGTCATTAGAAATAGAATTGATGAGGGCTTAGTGGAAATTAGAACAAAAACAGAACAAATTGTTTTAGCTGCTATTTATGATCGTCTTGCAAAGATTGCAATGGTAAGAACAACACTTAATCCAGTTTATATCATATTAAAAAATGTATACGAAAAGAAGTTAACTAAAAAGTCATTATTGAATTATCCAAAAAGAGATAAGTATATGCGCTATATTAAATTTCTCTGCGACTTAGAGATATTAAGAGAACAAAGTGATAGATATTCAGAAGGGAATTGTTTTATTCAAATTGAAAAAGCTCTTAATGATAAAAACGAAGAAGAAATTGTTAATAGAGTATTTGGTCTTACAATCAAAGAAGGTAAAACATACCTATTAAATAATTTAAATATCAATGTTTTAAAACCATTTATTAGAATTGCAAATATCTATTATTTATCCTCAATTCTTTTTAATAAAATGTTATATATTAAAAAAGAAAATTTATTTGATAATTATCTGAGAGCTTACGGATTAAACACTAAGTTTGTTAATTTTGAAAGCTATATTGATCAATTGAATAAGGCTAATATATTGAGTGAAGATGGTTTTGTTCATGGAGAAAAAACAATATTATCAAAAGTAATGGAACTTATGGGAAAAAGTAACATCTCTCCATCCATTAGTTAATTCTAAAATATCTTTGTATAATCCCAAATTTCTAATAAATTGTTTAAATTTGAAAGTTTTACTTTTTTATCTTGTAAACATTCTAGAATAACAGCCATCAATGGTCCTCTCCAATCCTGAAGAAGTTGTGAGAGTAAAAATCTAACAAAAAATTCTGAAACTTCACCATTTGTTCCAATAAATCGAATCTTAGCATCTTGAAAATTATCCATCAATTCACATAATCTTTTATCCTGAATAAAAATTGCCCAAGACTTATCAATCCCTCTCAGAATTTCAAGATTTTTACTTTCATTCAAGATATTTGGAATGTTTGCCTCTTTTTTCTTAAACTCTTTTAATGCAATATCCCGAAACTTACGATAATCTTTCATCTTTTGACTAAGAATAAGCAATTTTAGAAAACCATCAATCTCATCTTTTGAGCCAAGAAGCTTTGGATATGATTTTGATTTCCCTAATTTTTCTAAAAGTACATATACTACTTTATCAGATTCTTTATATAGGGGATATTGCCATTCTGGGATTTTCATTTTTCTGGATATGCGCAAATTACAGTATCAGGTTTCTTTATTCCTCTGAAATATTTACACAGAGAAACATCTTTAACAGCACATTTATGCTCTGTTGTCTTCTCTGCTACATTCCAAGGACATTGTTCCATCTTCCAAGAGACTTTATCGCTGGGAACAAGGTCAATATCCATATTTGCGCCTCGTAGTTCTCTTGTTGTTTCTGTCATTATTGTTTTAGAATCCCCTAACTTTATAAATATGCTGTGTTTTCAAGTTTAATAATATGGGTGATTTAAACGAAGTAATCAGAACAAGTAAAGTTATTTTACATGAAGGTAGATACGCTTATCTTAAGGCGAATGAAAATGAGATTAAAGATCATTTTTTGATTACAAAAGATAAAGATGAAACCACAATAATTACAGAGGAGGAAAATTTAGATAAAGTAAAATTTGAAAAAGATGTAAAGTGGTTTAAACTTGTAGAGATTAAGGTATCTGCCCCGTTTGTTGCTAAGGGGTTTTTGGCTAAAATAACTAAAACAATCGCTGATAAGAATCTTAATGTTCTGGTAGTCTCCACTTTTTCAAAAGATTATATTTTAGTGAGGGAAGAAACTTGGGAAATTGCTATTAAAGCATTAGAAGATGTAGGTTTCCCAATTGTGAAATAAAATGAAATTCATAATAATTCATGGAGCGTATGGAAATCCAGAGGAAAACTGGTTTCCATGGCTAAAGGAAAAATTAGAGGAGCAGGGACATGAAGTTTTTATTCCAAAATTTCCTACACCAGAAAATCAGACTTTAGAAGAATGGATGAAAGTTTTTTCTGCTTATGAAGTTGATGAAAAGACAATTCTTATAGGTCATAGTTTAGGAGTTCCATTTATCTTATCTTTATTGGAGAAGTTTAAAGCAAAATCTTGTTTTTTAGTTGCTGGGTTTTGTACTCTTCCTGAAAATCAGTTTAAAGAGGGAATGAGAACTTTTGAAAAAGATTTTGATTACCAAAAGATAAAGGATAATTGCAGGAAGTTCTATATTTATCATTCAGATAATGATCCATACGTGCCATTAGAAAAAGGAAAGGATTTAGCAGAGAGATTGGGGGCAAAATTTAGTTTAGTAAAAGATGCTGGTCATCTTAATGAGAAAGCAGGTTATTTACAGTTCTATAAGTTGTTAGCAGATATTATTAGAGAGATTTGTTCAGAGTTACCAGTGTTAAAAGAAGATGAGAGGGGCAAAATATTTGATAGTGGGAAAGTTAAGATTATTATGAGAAAGAAAGGGACTGTTAGTGGAAAACATAGTCATTCTATTGGATAAAGTGGAAAAGATCCAGAAGTGTTAGAATTAGTGGAGGGCGAAGTAGAATCAGTTATAGGAGAAGAGAAGAAAACAGTTAAAGTGCCATTTACATTTAAAATTCCTGCCAATGCGTATCATGAGTTTACAGCATTGACAGACATCATATTGTTAGAACATAAGTAACAACACCTCCCCTCGTTAAAATTAAAGTTCTCGGAAATTTGGGTGTAATGAAATGAAACCGCATAGACTGTGTTATAATTAGTTGCGAAGCAATTGAGTAGTTTTTTGTTTTTATCGTCTATGCGAAGGTGCCAATGCACAAGATTTACGGTAGCGTTAGCGTGCCTGTCAAGGTGATTAAAATATTGAGTATAACATCGCGATTATCCGAAGTGCTTTAAGTCCGAAGGACATTAAAGCATTTGGATGGAGTGGAAGGAGCTACGAAGTGGCGACTGGAACGTAATCGGATAATCGCTGTTATATGACCCGACCTACGTAGTGGGGAGGGCAAGGAGCGAAGCGACGAAGAGTTTAATTTTGTGCCGTTAAACACTAACTTTAATGTGTCTCTCATCAATCCTGAAGAAGATAGCACCTAGAACAATTATCCCCCCCATTACAATAAAAGAGAGAATTAAGTTTTCATTCGCTATTTTCCCTAATACTAGTCTCATTATTGCTAAATAAAAAGAAACAATCATTGAAATTACAGACAATACAGTTGCTCTATTGTGGCTTTCAATATGATCATTTTGATACTGCGAAAATAAAGGATTTCTCAGATTACTTATCCCCATAAGGAGAATATACCAAATGAATGACATTACTGGTCCAATAATAAATGACATGGCAAGGTAAAGCAATCCAGGAAATATGGTTGTTAAGAAAATTGTTTTTTTCATTCCTATTTTTTCTTCAATTTTATAAGCATATTTCATTAATAATGCTCCTAAAAGGGTGCCTCCTGCCATTGCTACACCCCAGATGGCATTTGGAACTCCTGCATCTAAGAAGTAAGGTTGAAATAAAAACATAATAACATGAGTAAATGGAAGGGTAAACAAGGAAAGATAAATTATTTTTCTTAATGATTTATTTTTAAGAATATGAGCAGTTGATTCTTTGAATAAGATAAGTGGGCTTACTTCTTTTATTTCTTTTTGATGTTTTTTCTCTTTTATGAATAATGATATTATGAAAGAAATTATTGCTCCAAATGTAAAAAGCCATAATAGGATAACAAATGTCTTTGGTTCGTGACTTCTTGCGATATAACCTCCAATAATTACTGCGATAACGCTAGCAATTAAGGAATATGAGTTGATAGAACCCCAGATTTTACTCATTAATTTTTCTTTCTTTTCAAATTTTAATGTATCATAAACAAGAGCTTCTACTGCTCCAGAACCGAAAGCTATGCCTATTCCAAAAATAATTTCAATGATAATAAATTCAAAGTATGAAAATGCAAAGATAGTCCATATATTTCCAATGATATAAAGTAGGATTAGTAAGGATAAGGATAGTTTTCTTCCAATTTTATCTGCAATTATTCCAGTTGGAACTTCTGAGAATAAAACTGCAATAATTAATATTGCTTCAAGAGCAACTACTTGAAAAGTATCTAAACCTCTTGAAAAGTAAAAGAGAGTAAGAATTGGAGAGAAGAAAAATAGCGATTTGAAAAAATATATCAGTTTCAGTTTAGTAATGTTGTTCATACTTCAAGGGGGATAATTGTCTTTATTAATGTTACTTAAAAAGGATTGATGAGATTTAGAGTTACACATTCGGTTAGGCACAAAATTAAATTTCATATAACATCGGCATTAACCGAAGTTTTGCCTGCAGCAGCGGCAGGATTAGCATCATCAGGTCGAAATTCCATCCATTTACGACAGCGAGAGCGTCGCGCGGGGTTGCCCCATCCGGGGACGCAGCTCCTTCCTTTTAGGACAGCGGGAATTTCGAAGATGCTAATCCAGAGCGGAAGCAGACAAAATTTGGGAAAATCACGAGCCGAGTGATTTTCTGGTTAATGCTTGTTAAATCCTCCCGACTACGAAGTGGGAGGGATTCGTAGCGAAGCGGAGAAAGTTTTTGAAAGTGTAAAAGCATGTGGTTATCACATTGATTAACCAAGAGCAAGAAAAAGTTTAATAAGGTAGGAATTTTTATCTTTATTAATGGATGAAAGATATCTGAGATGGTTTTGGAAGAAATATATTGATAAGAATTTGTATAGAGTTGTTTCTGAAGAATATTTAAAAGATATTAAAAGACATGGGATTGATCCTGATAAAGACCCATATCATAAACAAATTCCATTAATCAAAAAGTTATTTTCTTTATTATTAAAGTTAGAAGAAGATGGTTTTGGGCACACTAGGATGTGGGGAAATCAAATTGTGGATGCAAAGAAAATCATCGCAGTTAGTACTAAAGATATTGAAAATCCATATGTTGATTTTACTGCTAGTTATAGAAAAACATATTATTATAGGAAACATAGAGGTGGCGCATTAGTAATAACAGTAAAAGAAATAACTTCTGATATTCTTGAAAAGAAACCATCACTATCTAAGTCTGAATTAAAATTAGTTAATGATTTACATGAATGGGCTGTTTTTAAGTCATCTTTTAGAAATAGAGTGCTATTCTTTAAAGGTTCATCAAGATATTTTGAAACAGCACATTTTCAAATGCTAGGTTCTGGAAAAGATTATATTGAATCTCCTTTTGGTAGATATGAACATTTTAAACAAATTGTTGAGAAAAATGAAATAGATATTTACAAACCATATCTTGAAGACAAAGATACATTCTATTTAAGATCTGTAATAAAAATTCCTGCTAGTGAAATAATTAAAATTCTTTAGTTTTCTTGCTCGTTAAGGTTTGTGCCTACACTTTCAAAAATTGGATTTAACATCGGCATTAACAGAAGTTGAGTTCTCCTCGTGAGCGTAGCGAACAGAGCTGAGAACTCAATTTGGGAAAATCACGAGCTGAGTGATTTTCCTGTTAATGCCTGTTAGTAGACCCGAACGAAGTGAGAGCGCAGCG